>JBAVTL010000398.1:0-33548 GCA_049696175.1 Anaeromyxobacteraceae bacterium | reverse complement strand
GCGTGGAAGCCCCCCGGGATCACGTCGCACGTCCCGGAGGCTCCACCCCCCAGCGGCGGCCTGGGCGCGTGGGTGGCGTCGCATCTCGTCCGCTCCGGCGGGGCCGCGCCCTTCACTGTCCAGGGAGACACCCTGGTCGTGACGGTCAAGGGGGCGACGCTCTGCCGCCTCGATGGGCTCTTCGCGCAGAAGGGGGCGCTGCAGTTCGCGCCGGAGATGAAGCGCTTCCGTGGGAAGGCCACCGAGAAGCCCTTCGGCCAGGGCTCCAGCCAGATGCGCCGCGTCTCCGGCGAGGGGCTGCTCCTCTTCCGCCTCGGCGGGCGCCGGTTCACTGCGCTGGACCTCGGTGGAGAGTCGGGCTACTTCCGCGAGGAGGCGGTCTTCGGGCTCGAGGACGGGATCGGCTTCGAGAACGGCCGCGTCCCCTCGCGCCTCAAGGCCGAGCTGAACCTGGTCCACCTCAGGGGCCGCGGCGCCTTCCTCGTGGTCAGCCGCGGCGAGCCCGTGACCGTGGACGTCGGCTCGGACCAGCCGGTGAGCGTGCCGCTCGCCGCGCTCGTGGGATGGACCGGGAACCTGACGCCGCGCGTCGCGACCCTGCCGGACGGCGGCGGCGACGAGGGGCCGATCGCGGTGGAGCTCTCCGGCGAGGGGCGCGCCATCACGGATCCCGGGGCAGTGGAGGAGCGCGCGTGAGCCGGACCCTGCGCGAGGAGGCGTTCAACCTCCCCAACGCGATCACCGTCACCAGGATCGCGCTGATCCCGGTCTTCCTCTACTTCACCTTCTACGAGTCGCGCGTCGACAGCTTCCTCGCGGCGATGCTCTTCATGGTCACGGGGGCGACCGACTTCCTCGACGGCTGGTTGGCTCGGCGTAACAACCTCGTCACCGTCATCGGGAAGTTCCTGGACCCGCTCGCCGACAAGCTGATCGTGATGGCGGCGCTCGTGATGCTGGTCCACCTCGGCCGGATCGCGGCGTGGGTCGTGATCGTGGTGATGGCGCGTGAGTTCATCGTCACCGGCCTGCGCTCCATCGCGATGAGCGAGGGGATCGTCATCGCGGCTGGCCAGGAGGGGAAGTACAAGACGTCGCTCCAGATCGCGGCGATCGCCTTCCTCCTGCTCCACTACACCTACCCGATCGACTTCATCTGGTTCACCTTCGACCTCGACGCGAACCGGGTCGGCACGTGGCTCCTCTACGTGTCGCTCTTCTTCTCGGTCTGGTCGGCGTGGAACTACTTCTCCGGCTTCGTGCGCGCGGTCTACGCGCCGCGGGAGAGCTGATCCTCGAGCAGCCGGTCGCACGCCGCGAGCACGACGGCGTGGTCCGCCGGCGACCGCACCTCCGCGGCCGCGAAGGTCGGCACGCTGTGGCCCCAGCGGGCGGAGTCGCCGGAGAAGAAGACCCCCACCGTCGGCGCGCCCACCGCGGCGGCCAGGTGCATCGGCCCCGAGTTGTTGGTCACGACGAGCCTCGCGGCGCGCATCAGCCCGGCGAGCAGCCCGAGGTCGGTCGGCGGCGCGAGGGTGGCGCCGGAGAGCCGCGCGATCTCCCGCGCGATCGGCTCCTCCCCGGGGCCCCAGACGACGAGGACGGCGAGCCCACGCGCCGCGAGGCCGCGCGCCACCTCGGCGTACGGCTCGGGCGGCCAGCGCCGGTCGGCGAGCCGGGCCCCCGGGTTGAGCACGGCGAGCTGGCGGCCGTCGAGTCCGGCGGCTGAGAGGAGCGCGCGCGCGGGCGCCGGCTCCAGCCCGAGCCCGGTCTCCGGCGCGAAGCCGCGCTCGGGGACGCCGATCGGCGCGAGGAGCTCCAGCTTCGCCGGGATCTCGCTGCCCTTCGCCGGGTCGTGGGGGACCGGGTGCGAGAGGAAGCGCGCGCTCTCCCCGCGATCGTGACCGACGGTGACGCGCCCCCCGACCAGCCGCGCGAGGAGGACGGCGGTGAGCGAGAAGGCGGACCAGTGCCCCGCCTCGACGACGACGTCGAACCGCTCGCGCCGGAGCTCGCTGAGCTGACCGAGGAGCCGGAGGGGCGCCCGGAAGGCGTCCCGCTTCTGCCAGCGCCAGAGCCGGTCGACGTGGGGCGGGACGATGGCCTCCGCCTGGCGCGGCGCCAGGAGGTGGAGCTCGGCCGCGGGGAGCCCGAGCTTCAGCGCCCGCAGCAGCGGCGTCGTCAGGAGCTGGTTGCCGACCCGTTCGTCGGTGCGGATGACGAGCAGCTTGCGGATGGCGTCCGGCGCCGGCATCGGCGCCCCGCGCCGTGGGAAGAGCAGCGACGCGAGGCCGACGACCACTACGCGCCCCGCGCCCCGGGCGATCGAGCCCAGCCGGCCGCGACGCCGGCCTCGGGTGAGGGCCGCCTGGAGCCGTTGGTCGCGAACCTGGGGCTCGGTGCCGGGGACCATGGGGCGCGCACCTTACCACGGGTCGTCACCGCGCCCGCGCCGCGAGCCCCGTAGCGTTCGCTTGCCCTCTGGGAGTCATTGCGCGAAAGGGAAGGCTTTGGAAAAGTGGCGGATCCACGGCGGCCACGAGGGTGGCGGCCGGCAACGAGGAGCGGTGATGAAGATCGGTTCAGCCCTGGGCATCGACATCGGATCCACGAGCGTGAAGGCGTGCCTGGTCACCGGCACGGCCGAGGCGTGGTCCGAGGTGCGCGCGCACGACGGCGACGTCGCCGGCGCGGTGCGCGCCGTCCTCGAGGGACGGAAGGTCGATGCGGGCGTGCCTGCGCTCGTGACGGGCGGAGAGGGGCGCAGGCAGTTCCAGATCCCGAGCGCGATCGCGACCGAGGCGCTGGAGCGCGCGCTCGAGGCGCTGGCGCTCGACGTCTCGGCGGTCGTGTCGGTCGGCGGCGAGGATCTCGTCGTCTACCGCGTCGACGGGGGGCGCATCGTCGGCACCTACGCCGGGAACAAGTGCGCGAGCGGGACCGGGGAGTTCTTCGCCCAGCAGCTGCGGCGCATGGACCTGCCGCTGGACGCGGTGCACCTGCCCGCCGTCGGCAAGGGGACGGTCCACCGGCTCTCGTCGCGGTGCTCGGTCTTCATGAAGAGCGACTGCACCCACAAGCTGAACAAGGGCGAGGCGGACAAGCACGACATCGTGCTGAGCCTCTCCCACGTGATGGCGCGCAAGGTCCTCGAGTTCCTCGCCAAGGCGCGCATCACCTCGGGCCGCGTCGTCCTCGCGGGCGGCGGGACGCGCAACCCGCACCTCGTCGAGGCGGTCCGGCAGGGGCTGCCGGAGGTGGAGCTCGTGGTCCCGCGCGAGGCGGCCTACATCGAGGCCTTCGGCGCGGCGCTCCTCGCCGCCGAGCGGGGCGTGCCGATGCCGGACGCCGCGGCGCTCGTCTCCGACGCCGACCTCGGCTACGCGCGCGGCCGGCCGCTCGCCGAGGCGAAGGATCGCGTCACCTTCCTCCCGCCGCGGCGCGGCCGGGCCCAGGCGGGCCGGGCCTACGTCCTCGGGATCGACGGCGGCTCCACCACCACGAAGGTGGCGATCGTGGACGCGGAGACCCGCGAGATCGTCGCCAGCCACTACGGGCGCACGCTGGGCGATCCCGTCGTCGCCCTCCGCAAGTGCCTCGACGCGGTGCGCGCGCAGCTCGAGGAGCAGGTCGGCAGCGAGGAGGCGGTCGAGCTCAGGCTCGCCGCCACGACCGGCTCGTCGCGCGAGCTGCTCGGCGTCTACTGCGGCACGCCGGCCGTCTACAACGAGATCATGGCGCACACGGCCGGCGTGACCGCGCTCGACCCGGCCATCGACACCATCTTCGAGATCGGCGGGCAGGACGCCAAGTACGTCCACCTGCGCAACCGGGTCCCGGTCGACTACGCGATGAACGAGGCGTGCAGCGCCGGCACCGGCTCCTTCCTGGAGGAGTCGGCGGCGGGGGATCTCGACATCCACCGCGCCGAGGAGATCGGCCCGATCGCGCTCGAGGCGACCGCGCCGCTCCGGTTCGGCGAGCACTGCTCGGCCTTCATCAACTCGGACATCCGCAAGGCGATCCAGGGCGGCGCGAGCCGGCCGGACATCGTCGCCGGGCTGACGCTCTCCATCGTCGCCAACTACCTCAACCGCGTCGTCGGGAACCGGCACGTCGGGAGCCGGATCGTCCTGCAGGGCGGCGTCGCGAAGAACCCGGCCGTGCCGTTCGCCTTCGCGCAGCTGCTCGGCAAGCACGTCGTCGTCCCGCCGGACCCGGAGCTCATGGGGGCGTACGGCGTCGCGCTGATGGCGCTCGACCGGCTCGGCGAGGGGCGGCTCGCGCCGTCGCGCGTGCGGCTGGCGGAGCTCGCCGCGCGGACGATCCACGCCGAGAAGGAGTACCGCTGCCGCGCGTGCGAGAACCTCTGCCCGATCCGGATCATGGCGGTGGGCGAGGCGCGCTACCACTTCGGCGGCCGCTGCAACAAGTTCGCGAACCTGCGGCGCAAGCCGGCGCGGCCGCAGGAGGAGGTGAAGGACTGGGTCGAGGTCCGGCGCCAGCTCTACTTCGAGACCTACGCGGCCCCGGCCGACGACCTGCCGCGCGCCAACGTGCGCGTCGGGATCCCCGAGGCGCTCTCGGTCCACTCCTTCTGGCCGCTCTACTCGAACTTCTTCCACGCGCTCGGCGTCCGCGCCGTCCTGGAGTCGAGGGTCTCGGAGAAGGGGACCGCCAGCTGCGAGTCCTCCTTCTGCTACCCCGGCGAGATCGCCCACGGGCAGATGGGGACGCTGCTGGAGTCGGATCCGCAGGCCGACTTCTGGTTCGTCCCGCACCTCAAGGCGCTCCCGTCCTACGAGAAGACGGTGCACGCCTGCGTCTGCCCGATCACGCAGGGGCTGCCGTACGCGCTGCGGACCGCGTTCCAGCTGGACGACGCCCGGCTCCTGCGGCCGGTGCTCGACCTGACCCGCGGGTTCGACGTCGGGGCCGAGCCGATGATGGACGTCGCGGAGCGCCTCGGCCGCACGCGCGAGGAGGGGCGCAAGGCCTGGGCGCTCGCGGTGGAGCGGCAGAAGGGCTGCTTCCGCGAGGGGCTGCGGCTCGGGCGGCAGGCGGTGGAGGAGGCCGAGCGGGGGCAGTGGCCCGCCATCGTCCTCTTCGGCCGGCCGTACAACGCCTTCGCGCCCGGCGCGAACATGGGGATCCCGCGGAAGTTCGTGACGCGCGGCTACTCGGTCATCCCGTTCGACTTCCTGGAGATCGGGGAGGAGGAGATCCTCCCCAACATGTACTGGTACTACGGCCAGCAGGATCTGAAGGGCGCCGTGATGGTGAAGGGGAAGAGGAACCTCTTCGCCACCTTCGTCACCAACTTCTCCTGCGCGCCGGACTCCTTCATCCTCCACTTCAACCGGTGGATCTACGGCTCGAAGCCGTTCCTGACGCTCGAGCTCGACAGCCACTCCGCCGACGCGGGCGTGGACACCCGCGTGGAGGCCTTCCTCGACGTCGTCGAGGCGTGGCGGCGCGCGCCCGCCGAGGAGGCGCAGGTCCTCCCGGAGAAGGAGTGGGAGGTCTCCATCGACGGCAGCGAGGCCTGGGTGGTCAACCAGAGGACCGGCGAGCGGCGCTCGATGAAGGACCCGCGCGTCACGCTCGTCTGGCCGTCGATGGGGCAGGAGACGTCGGCGATCGTCGCGCGCGTAGCGCAGTCGCACGGGGTCAACTCGGTGGCGCTGCCGGCCGCCGACATCGAGACGGCGCCACGGGCGCGCGCGGTGGCGAGCGGGAAGGAGTGCATCCCAGCGCTGCTCGTCCTGGGGGCGGTCCTCGACTACCTCGCGAAGGCCCCGCCGGATCCGGACCACGTCCACCTGATCTTCATGCCGATCACCACGGGCCCGTGCAGGACGGGGCAGTACGCCATCTTCTACCAGGCGCTCTTCCAGGAGCTCGGCCTGAAGAACGTGGTGATGCTGTCGCTCAACTCGGACAACTCGTACTCGGAGCTGGGCAACAACTTCAACCGCGACCTCTGGAAGATGATCAGCGTCGGCGACTACTTCCGGGACATCGTCGGCGCGCTGCGCGCGCTCGCGGTGGACCGCGCCGCCGCCCTCGCGGAGGCCGACGCGGTCCTCCGGGAGATCCTCGCGGCGGCCGAGGGCGGGGCCGCGCCGGTCCTCGCGGGGCTTTCAGCGTGGGCGCGGCGGCTGGGGGCCATCCCGCTCAAGAAGCCGCTCGCCGCGGCGAAGAAGGCGCTCGTCGTCGGCGAGATCTTCGTCCGGCGCGACGACTTCTCTGTGGACACGCTCGTCGGGAAGCTCGCCGACGCCGGGGTCGTCGCCAAGATCACCGGCCTCACCGAGTGGATCCACTACCTCGACTGGGACCAGTCGCGCCGCCTCCGCAAGGCCCTCGCGCTGAAGTCGCCGTGGCAGCGGCTCAAGGCCAGGGAGCTGCGCACGCTGCTCATGCTCCGGATCGAGATGATCTGGAAGGCGGGCGTGGAGGGGAAGATCAAGCGCGACCTCGCGCTCTCCGGGCTCGTGCCGGAGTCGCCCCACGGCATGGACCGGATCATGGCTCGGTCCGACGAGTTCTCCTCCTTCGAGCTCGAGAGCGAGGCGACGCTGTCGCCGGCGTCGGCGGCCGTGGCGATGGACGAGGGGTACGACGGCGTCGCCATCATCTCCCCGTTCGCCTGCCTCCCGGGGCGGCTCATCGAGGCGACCTACGCGCCGTGGGCGCGCGCCCGCGGGCTGCCGGTCGTCGCGGTGGAGAGCGACGGCAACGCGTCACCGCCGAGCGTCGTGAGCCGCATCGAGGCCTTCGCCCACGACGTCGGCCGCGGCGCGCGAAAGCAGCCCCCGCGCCTCACGGTCGTGCAGTCGCGCTACGCCGAGGTCGCCGCGCTCGACCTGCTCTCGTGCGGCACCGGTGGGTGTGCCAGCTGCGGATCGTCCGCCGAGCTGCCCACGCCCCAGGTTCGCGTGGAGCTGGGCGGGCCGAAGGAGCCGAAGGCGCAGAAGCCGACCGGATCCTGACGTCCGGGGGGAGGGGCCGACATGTGGGAGGAGCTGCAGCGCCACGAGCGGTTCGTCCGGGGGTTCCTCAGGGAGCCGGCTCCGACCGGCCTCACCGCGGTCCGTGATCACCACGACCGGCGCGTGCGCGACTTCCAGCACGAGCGGCTCGTCCACCTGCTCGTGACCCTCTTCGTGGCGCTCTTCGCGCTGCTGGCGGTGGGGCTGCTGCTCCTCCTGCCGTCGCCCGCCACCGGCGCCCTGGTGGGCCTCCTGCTGGCGCTCACGGCCGCCTACGTCCTCCACTACTTCCGGCTAGAGAACGGCGTGCAGCGGCTTTATCTGCTCTCGCTCCAGTTGGACGAGCGCGTCGCCGGACGATCCCTGTCGGACTCTCCTGAAGAAGCCGACAAGAAGCCGCTTCGAGGCGCTTGACAGCCTTCGGGGCCCCCTCTATAAATCGCGGCCTTCGTAACGCTCTTTGCGGGAATAGCTCAGTGGTAGAGCATCGCCTTGCCAAGGCGAGGGTCGAGGGTTCAAATCCCTTTTCCCGCTCCATCTTGACCCCGGCATCCTTCAAGGATGTCGGGGTCTTGTCTTTCCGGGCGACGGCGCCTGTCACCCTCACTGTCACCTCGCCTGTAACCTCGGCCGCCGGGACCTCGGCGGAGGTGCCGCTCCAGGCCCCCGCCTCGATGGCGAGGACCGCCTCGCACATCCGCGGCCACTGCATCTCCAGCCGCGTGTAGTGGTCCGAGGCCTTCTTAGGGCTGGGGTGGGTGATCAGGTTCAGGTGGAACTCGGAGGCCCCTCCGAGGAGCGCGAGGTTCCGGAAGGTGGACCGGGACTCGTACTGGCGCTGGTAGGGGAACTCCAGGAGGGCGAGGTCGGCCTTGAACTGCTTGTAGGTGCCGCTCACGAGCCGCTGCTTGCCGTCCTCGCGCGGAAAAATGAGGTCCGACAGCCTGGGCTCCCTGCCCATGAACTCGGCCCAGCCTGCCGTTCTCCAGCGTTCCAGGAGCGCTTCCACGACGGGGTGGATTGGGATGTGGAGCGAGGCCCCGGTCTTCGTCGCCTTCTCCTGGCGCATGGGGCTGTTGAAGGAGGACTCCAGATTCAGGCGCCGGAGGGGGCGGCTCTCCGTGTCCAGGTCCCGCCACCGGGCGTTGGCCGCCTCCCCGGGGCGCAGGCCGCCCAGGAACCGGAGCGCGTAGAGGGTCCGCCGATCCTCCGGGATGCGGGGATCGGTGGTGAGGGCAACGACCTGGTCGAGGCTGAAGCCGGCCTGCTGGCGCCAGCCTCGCTCCTTGTCCTCGATGGCCGGGAGGTGGCGCTCGGCGCTCCAGCCGAGGGTCGGGTTTCGGGTCATCTTGGTGACGGTCTTCCGCTCGAACGCGTCAGCGAAGAAGACGCGGACCGAGCTCGCGACGTTGCGGACGGTGCGCGGGGCGATCGGCGTGCCGTCCCGCTTCGAGGCGTGCTCGCGGAGGGCGAGCAGCCAGTCGAGCAGGGCCATCTCGCCCTCGTCCGAGGCGAGGTCGGCGATGGCCCACGTTCCGAAGTGGGGGAGGAAGTGACGCGTCATCGCCGCCACGTCGGCCTTCCACGCCCAGGGGCGGGTCCGCTTCCGCTGTGGGAGCCAGGTCTCGTCGTAGAAGCGTTGGACGGTCAGAGCGCCTAGGACCTGCCGGCGCGCGCCCGTCCGGGCCTGCGCCTCGAGCTCGTCGGCGAGCGCCTTGGCGTCGACCTCGACCTCGGTCCTCGAAGAGGCCCGCTGCTCGACACCGTTGGCGTCGGTCCAGCACATCCACCAGAACTTCGTCTTGGGTCGCCGGTAGACGAAGGCCATCTGCTACCTCCCCTTGGCGGCGCGGGCGGCGTTTCGAGCCTGCCCGTCGAGCTCGTCGGCGAGGGCCTTCGCGTCGGGCTCCACCTCGGTCTTGGAGGAGGCCCGCTGTTCGGCGCCGTTCGCTGCGGTCCAACGCATCCACCAGAGCTTCGAGTCGGAACGCTTGTAGACGAAGGCCATGGCTACTTCCTCCTCTTGGCGTCGCGTTCGGCAAGGATCTCGCGGGCGCGCTCGGTGAGGGCGAGCTGGCCGCTCGGCGGTGGCGAGCCATCGGGCCCCTTCTCGGCAACAGCGGCGACGTCGTCGATGTTGACGAGGTACTTCGGCTGCTTCGGGTTGGGGCTCCGGTTCCTGAGCCGCTTCCGGATCCGTCCGTCACGGACCCAACACCGGATCGTCTTCGGGGCGATGCGCGTGACCTTGGACGCCGCCGGCGGCGTCATCCATGGAGAATCGGCGATCGCGCCGCGCGGCAGGGCCGCAGCGAGCTCGCCGCGGACGAGCTGCTGGACGAGTTCTGCGACCGCTGCAGTGAGAACGGCCTGGAGGCCGGGGGACACGGTGCCCGCGGGGGGGAGGGTGGTGCTCATGGCAGCAGCTCCTCCCCGCTCACGCCGAGCGCCTCGCCAAGCTGCTTGGCGGTCCGCGGGGTTATGAACATCGGCGTCCGCTCCAGGAGCGAGATCCACCCTGGCGAAAGGCCGGCGAGCGCGGCGAGCCTTGCCTGTGAAAGGCCCCTCGCCAGCCGCGCAGAGCGCAGCGGACTGGAGGGCGCCTCGGTTCGGGGGAGCACGCTAGAGTTGTTGCGACCATCGGTAGTGTTGCTCATGAAGCAACACTAGGGGGTGCCTCCAGAGCCGACGAGGGGCAGAGCAGCGCGAGCGCATCTCTGTCCGCCCCGAGCGACGGCCCCTCAAATCGCCCATCGGTATTCGCAGAGGGTCTGGGCCATCGCCCTTCGCTTCTTGGCGATGACCTCGGCGACCGTCGTGCCCTCGCCCGTGGGGGTGTCGATCGGGTCATCGGCGAGGAGGCAGGCCACTGCCAGTTCTCGAGCCGAGGGAGGGTCTCGCCGATCGCTGAAAGCCAGAAGGACCGCGAGGTTACGGCAGAACGGGATGACGCCCAGTTCTCCGTAAAGGTTCGGATATCCGATGGCGGCGGGACCCTCGTGGGAGTTCACGGCCGTGAAGCGCCACAGGGCGGAGAGCTTCTCATCTAGGGCGCGCAGCTCGGGCACGCATTCGTTGAGCCGAAAGGCGGCGGACGGCTGGGGATCGGAGACGGAGTTTCGTGCCAGGTTGAGGCAGGCGTTGATCTGGTCGTGGAGCGCGGTGGCCATGCTGTAGGCATTCGCGCTTCGCGCGGACGCGTCGATGACGGCGTTCACGCGCGCAGCGACTTCATGCACCGGCACCGCCGGCCATCGCCTCTGAAACTCGAGAGCGCACTGCCTTCGCACCGCGGCCACGAGCGCGGCCTTGTCGGTGAAGCGCTGGCCCGAAAACGGGGACTGTGTCCCCGAGCGAGTCGACTGCTCGGTCACGGCCAGTTCCAGCCTGTGAGACTCATTGTCGCCAGGGTTGGGGCGATCCTGGGCGATCCTAACGTGAGAGCCGGGCCCGATCCCCCCGAGGACCTGAATCACCTGCTCGGCGCCCTCGTCCGTGCCGAGGAGCTCGAGCGGCGTCCGTCCCTCGAGCGCGACGTTGGGCGTCCGAAGCCAGTCGAGCGCCACGCGAAGGGTTCCCAAGGCGCGCTGCGCTCGGCCGAGGACAGGGGATCCCTTCGCCTGAGCCCAGACGATCTGGAGGAACTGCTCCTCGGTGAGATCTCCACGGAGCTGGAGCGCGATGATCGCGCGGTCATCCTCGGTGAGCGGCATGCCCTCCAGGGCCATGCTCCCCGAGACGCGATCGAGGGTGGCGCGGATCTCGTCGTCGGTCAGCACGGGCGCACCTCCGCGGCGCGCGTCGCCTTCTGGGCGGCACGCAGGCTCGATCGGAAATGGAGGGAGGGGTTCTGCTGGTACTCAGCCATGCGGTGCTCCTCTTGTGGCGTCCGTGGCGCACATCAAAGACGGACGTGGCAGTCGTTGGGGTGTTGGCTGTACTTCAGTATGCATTACAGGCATGGGGGTCTGACACTCAGCGTCATTGGGTCACGGCGCGAAGTCGTAAGCGCCCCCCACGCGGCAGAGGCCCACGCGGGCGAGCGTCCTCGACCAGCCCTGCTCCCAGGTCTCAGCAGGCGGCCGCGGCGCGCCTTTGAGGGCCGCCGCCTCGGCCGCGTTCGCACGCTCCCGCCGCCGAATGGTGCGAAGGTCGGCGGCGTTCGAGACCGGAACGGTGATCGGGACCTCGACGCGCCGGATCTCGGCCGGCACGCGGGAGGACTCCCAGGGCGCGAACTCTCCCCAGCGCAGCCAGAAGGCCCGTGCACCCGCCCGCGTGGCCCCCTCGAGCTTCCGCAGGGACTTGAGCTTGAAGCCGATGTCGATCTCCACGGCGATCTGGAGTGCTCCCGTCGTGGGGGAGAGCGCCACCACGTCCACTCGGCCCCGGTGCCCGTCATACGGCATCGGGTACTCGAGCTGCACGGTGAGCCCGCTCCGCGACAGCGTCTCCGAGACGACGCGGGTCAGGGAGGGGGTAACGACCTTCGAGGTCGTCCCGTTGACTCTCGCAGCCTCGAGGCGGACTTCGCGTTCAAGCGCATCCAGAAGTCGGTCCCTGTCGTCCATCGCTGCCTCCTTGGCCGCCGCGACGACGCGTCGCGGGCTGGCACCGAAGGCGCAGCCCGCGGGGCGGTGGAGCGTGGGAGCGAATCGGGGGGGGGCCGGAGCCCGTGAAATTCCGCGGGCCCGCTCTCGCAGCGCTGATGACGGAGCGTGTATCATTCGGTTCCGAATGCAGACCAAGACAACGAAGACAATTGCGATTGTTGTCGCAACTTGGGCCGGGACCGCGCTTGCCGAGCGGTATCTCAACCGGGTCGCTGACTGGCTCGAGCCTCTCGCAACTGGCTCAGGAGTACTCTCGGGTCTGGGTGCTTCGGCGGTCGCCCTTCTGGCGTCCGCGGTTCGCGTGTCTTGGGCGGTACTTCCGGCCACAGCCGTCTATCTCCTCATTCGGCGCTCGCTTTCCGGAACGGAGCGCGCTGCCCAGGAGCAGGAGCGTCGGCTAGGCCAGGTCGTCCAGGAGGGCGACTTGGGCCTCCGTGGCCAGCTCGATCGAACCAGGGCTGACCTGGACAAGATCGCTGGCGAGATTCGGAAGGACCTGGTGTCCCGTGACGAGCTGGCCCGAAATCAGATTGCGGAGGCGATGTCCAAGCTGGCCACTCGCGTCGAAAACGCAGAGGCGCTTGCCTCGCGAGCCGTGGGATTCGAGGACGTCCTGGATCTCTTCGCCGACTACAAACGTCGCGGGAATGGTGGTTGGCTGCTCGTAGCCGTCCTGCAGGAGCCAGCCGTTCGCTTCCTCGAACTCGTCGGGCTCGTGCAGATCGATTCGGCACCCGGTGGAAGGATCAACTGGCGGCCAACCCGCGTGCGGTGACATGCGTCTAACGATGGCGGGGGAGCGCGCGCGTGCGCCGGGACCCCTCCAGCCCCCCATAGGCAGCTATGGGAGTCGTGCTTCGACGTGGCGGCGCCGCGCGGGGCCCCCTGCCCCGCGCATCCGAGGCCAATGCTTGCGACCGTAGCCACGATCCGGGCGGCCTTAGCGTCGCCAGCGGGTACGTGATTCAGATCGGCACCCAAAGACTCCGCGACCGCGGCAGCCGGCGCGAGGCCCCTCGCCCGGAACCGCGCGCGCGGCCGCGACCTACTTCTCGGGCAGGAGGTCCCTGACCGGTACCTCGAGAGCGCCGGCGATCTTCCCCATGGTCCGGAGCGTCGGCGACTTCTTGCCCGTCAAGACGTCCGAGAGGTAGCCGCGGCTCACGCCGGCGAAGTCGGCGAGCTGATTCGCCGACCACCGCTTCTTCCGGGCGGCCGCGCGCACGCGGCTAACCATCATCTTGTGGAGGTCGTCCATGCGGAGCCCGAAGGCGACCGCTGGACGGTAGGGGTCCGGTGGCGTGTACGTGTTCTCTATAGAGAACAGTCAGGCTAGAGTACGCGCTCGGCGAGGCTCCACTCGCCGTGACGAAGAGCGGGCTCTGCCCCGCCGCGGAGGGTGACGACGATGAATCGGTGGGGATCCCTGTTGGCGGTGGTGGTCGGTGTGGCCGGATGCGTGACGGCTCCGGACGGCTCGTACCAGCCATTCAAGCTCGAGTCGGCCATTGGCAGTGCGGTACGGAACGCGACGGACTCGTCCTGGGCGCCGCTCACGGCCCTGGGCGAGATCCAGACGGCGCTGGTGTACGCCCGGGTCGGGAAGACCCCGATCCCCTACGGCGAACTCGCCTTCGCGTACGACGACGTGGTCGCGGCCTCCGATGAGTTCCAGCGCCGGGACCGCATCAAGGCTGCCCGCGAGCGGATCGACCGGGCGAACGCGCAACTCGAGGGCGTCACGAGCTTCGTCGTGCGCACGGAGGTCGTCCTGGAGAAGTACGACTTCGAGAAGGGCGGATTCACGACCGGGCTCGAGTCGCTGTCGTTCAGACCGTTCCTCAACAACATCCAGCACATGGTCAAGGCGGAGCCGTACCAGGTCTCGATGCTGAACGGACAGGCGTTCGCCTTCGTCCCGGTGCCCGAGGAGAAGGCGCAGAAGGCGCTCAAGAGCGTCGGCGGCGGGCGAAAGGCCATGATCGAGCTGGAGGTCGAGCCCGTGCTGGCGGACACCGTCGCGACGATGCACTCGCCGAAGACGAGGGTGCTGGTCGTCAAGGTCGTGCGGATGCGGGTTTCGGCCGGGCGGGATGTGATCGGGGAGGTCGGGACTGCGAAGGCGCCGCCGAGGGCCGAGGCCACAGAGGCGAACTAACCCTCAGCGGGATCTAACGCTGCTCGGCTTCGTGCCACCAGACCCTGGGCGGCTTGAGTTCAAGCGACGCGAGGCGCTGCTCGATGGCCGCCTTGATGTTCTTGAGCTTCTGGCCAGATGCGTGACCGCTGATGTCGGCGACCTCCAGATACCAGGAGTTGTCGTCCACGGATCCACGGGAGTTCGTCAGGAAGACCCTCTTGGGCGGCGAATCGTGGGCCTGGAGGAACAACTCCCCCTCAGCGTTCGTGAAGATGTCGTAGGTCTCGCAGCCGCCGCTGCCGGTCATCGGCAGCCCGTCCAGGTCGAGCACGAGATGCGCGACCTTCTCGAGTCCTCTGTACGAATCGTCGAATGACGACACGAAGGAGTTGGCTGACTCACCATACTCGACGGGGCCGGACTTGCCGCTCATGTAAAAGGGGTGGCCATCGAAGACCAGCGAACTGGTAGCCATGTGCCACGAGTCATTGAAGAACTGGCAGAAGTAGTACTCCCCCCAGCGGATCGGTGACTCCTCGAACGGCTTTCGCTTCGCTTCGGACAGAACTTCCCAGTGAGCCGGCCCTCGAATCTTGACGACATAGCTTGTCGCCATCTCGGTCTCGTACTTCCGAGGTTCGCCGGTGCCGGAATCCCGGACGGGCTCAACGATGTACTCCAAGCCCGGAGGCGGACCCAGCTCGGGGAACCTGACGTTGTGGTAGCTCTCCCTTCGCAGGAACTCCTCGAACTGCCTGATCGTCTTCTCTTGTTGGAGAAGCCGTTCCCGCTCAGCAAGAATCTCCTCGCTTCGCTGAGTGACTTCGCGAATGTGGGCGATGTTCGCCTCCGTCTGCGCGTCCAGGTAGAACGCGAGCAGAAGGAAGAGAAGCCCGCCCACGAGTTCTGCTGTCAGGTTCCCTCCGTATCCGTCGACCAAAGGCCTGAACCATGGGTGCGAATTCGGGAACTTCGCGAGCACGAAGATGGCGGTCAGGACGACCACGAATGCGGCGAAGAAGGCGAGAAGGTAGTGGTGACGGCGGACGCGCATGGTCATGGCTAGCACTCGCCGGAAGGGTCGTCGCCGCGCATCAGAAAGCAGTTCACTGCGCCTCTGGCCTTCAGCCATCCCTCGGCCTTCGCTCTCCACTCCGCCTCAATCGACTTGCGTTGCTGTTCCATCGAAGTACGCGTCCTGACCACTTCCTGTTCGATAGCGACGCGCCCATCCGTAACGGTGACGGTCGTCTGACCGTCCTGCCGAGAGAGCTTGGCGTCGCCTACGATGGTGAGGGCCGCGGCTATAACGACCTCCCCGAGGTCGACGAACTTGAAGTCGATGGCGCCCGTGGGGCCCGGCTCCAACTCCACCGCGTCGGTGTCGGTTCCAGACCAGTTGAGTGGGCTACCGCTCAGGGCGGCGCGCAGGTTGAAGAGGTCCATGTTCTGCGAGGCGAACACGTCGGGAGCGACGCGAGCGTCCTCTGAAACGCCAGCGCGGGTGCAAAGCCACCAGCCGTCCGCCATCGCCTGGATGTACGACCGCAACACCTTATTGCCGAAGCCCACGTCGCCCATGCCGAGTTCAAGAGGCTCGCCGCCAGCAGAGTGGACCCGAATCCGAAGGTCGTCCTCGCGCCGGCGAATGAGGTGAGCGGCAAACTCGGCTGCGGGACCGAAGTCGCCTAGCCGCTGGGGGCTAGCGAACTCATCGATCCCAAGCTGCATGTTCAGTGTGGGACGCCCGGTTCGAATCGTGAGACGCAGGTGGGGGCGGGACAGGGTCAGGAGATCGTGTTCCTCGGGCAGCCCCGGAAGCGCCGCGGCCGCGTGCCGTGCATCGAAGGACAGCGACGAAAGAAGCCCGCCGCTCTGATCGGTGAGTGTCACGGTGCAGGTCGCCATGCTGGGTGCTGGCGGTCCCTTGAAGACCCCCGGTCCTATCCTGGTGACCTTGAGGGGCATGCCGAATCGAATGTTCTCTTCGAGGTGCAGCGACTTCGCGTGCAGGGAATCTCGAGCCCCAACAACGAACTCTGCGAGTTCCTGGAGCGAGCTTCGCTCAACCTCCAGGCGGACGCGGTCCCTCTCAGGGCCGTAACCGACCGTCCGGACCACGTGCTGCTTCCAGCGCGTATACGCGTCCGGATCTAGCCCAGTCGCCTTGTGGAGTCGGTTTCGAAGCGACTCTCCGTCTAGCGGCTCCAGCCTGTCGCCCCCGTCCCAGGGCAGCGACATCGTCTTCTTGTTCAGGTTCGGTTTGGGCCCGGAGGCTCGGCGAAGCCGCTTCAGCGCGTTGAAGATCAGTGCCTCGCCCACGTGAACGAGGTAGCAGGCCCGCACGCGACGACCGTCCAACTCCACCACGAAGACAAACCAGGGCAGGGACTCTTTGACCATCCGCTGCCAGTTCTCGAGCGTGATCGGAATCGGGGTCTTGTTCCCCTGTACGGCCTTGACCTGAACCATCCAGCGGAACGCGGCGGGAGCTAGATCCAACGCCGGCCCGCGCGGTGTCGAAAGAGGCTCGAGACAGAAGTCCCAACCCGTTCGATCCGGAGCCGCTCTCACTGCGTTGAGTCCCGCCGCCGCTGCCAGGCGCGCGAGCTCGACCTCGCCGAGATCGCCGGCGATCTGAGCCTCGTACCCCGCATCTTCCCGGTCGCCCATCTCCGCGACTCTACTGGCCCACACTGACAGGCAACTTCGTCGCCCGCGTTCCCGGGAAGCGGTCGCCCTCCGCCAGCGTCAGCCGAAAACGAACACAGCCCAGATCGTTCATCGTCCTGTCGAACGTGAAGGCTTCTTGCTCTTCTTACCGCCGCGGCTGAGGGTCTTGGCAGAGGACGTCTTCTTCGCCACCCGCTTCTTCCTGGCTGGTGCTCGCCGGGGCTTCGAAGCGGCTCTCGCGAGCCCGCGAAGGACCTTGACGGAGTACTCCTTCTTGCGGGGCGCGTCTTCTCCGGCCATCCCGCAGTACTCCTCGCAGGAGCCGATGACCTTGTTGAGAACCAGCTTCCGCAAATCGGCGCCGGCGCCGGCGAAGGTGCTTCGCTTGGGCTGGCCCCACTCCCCGCCCTCAAGCTCAACGTAGCCATTGCCAGCGGCATCTACGACGGCCCATGACCACCAGCCGTAGTACGCGTCCACATCAGCCTGCGCGTAGTCGCAGAGCGGGAAGCTGGACAGCGCGGCGCTGGCTTCCGCTTCGGTGACACCCATGGACTCGGCCAGATCGGAGAGTGCATCGAGGCGAGTCCCCGCGTCGCCCTCCATGGCGATCGCCAGGGGGCCTCCGGCGGGTACGCGAAGGTAGGTGATGTGCTCGTCGGTCTCGGGGGTGTCCATGGCGCTCGCCTCAGGGTGGGATCGGGACTGGCGTCACCTACGGCCGGAAGTCTAGCAAGTCCACCGACACGGCGCGTGGACCTAACCGGTCGGCGCAGCAACGAATCCGCTGCCTGCCCCCGGGCTTCGGCCTCCATCGGCGTCCGCTGGCGCGGTAAGGTCTTCGCCATGTCCCGCCTGACCCTGCCGCAGCTCGAGCGCCACCTCCTCGCCGCCGCCGACATCCTGCGCGGCAAGATGGATGCCTCGGAGTTCAAGGAATACATCTTCGGGATGCTGTTCCTGAAGCGGTGCTCGGACGTCTTCGACGCCCGCTACCAGGAGCTGCTGGAGAAGGAGCTGAAGAAGGGGAAGACGAAGGCCGAGGCCGCGAAGAAGGCGGGCCACCCCAGCTTCTACGCCGAAACCTTCTTCGTTCCGCCGGCAGCCCGCTGGGAGCAGATCGACAACGAGCTCCACCACAACATCGGCTCCGGGCTCAACAAGGCCCTCGGCGCGCTCGAGGAGGCGAACACCAGCCTCGAGGGGGTGCTGGGGCACATCGACTTCAACCGGAAGGTCGGTCAGTCGACGATCCCTGACAAGAGCCTGCGGGCGCTCATCGACCACTTCCGGAAGTACCGCCTCCGCAACGAGGACTTCGAGTACCCCGACCTCCTCGGCGCTGCGTACGAGTACCTCATCCGCGACTTCGCCGACTCGGCAGGCAAGAAGGGCGGCGAGTTCTACACGCCCCGGTCCGTGGTCCGCATGATGGTCCGCATCGCCCAGCCCGACGAGGGGATGACCATTTACGACCCGTGTTCGGGCTCGGGCGGCATGCTCGTGCTTTCGAAGGAGTACCTCGACGAGCACCAGAAGAACCCTAAGAACCTACAGCTCGCCGGGCAGGAGTCGAACGGCGGAGTATGGGCGATCAGCAAGATGAACATGCTGCTCCACGGCATCCCCGACGCCGTCATCAGGCACGGTGACACGCTCGCCGAGCCGCTACACACCGAGGGAGGCGAGCTCACGCGCTTCGACCGGGTCATCACGAACCCGCCGTTCTCGCAGAACTACACGAAGACGGGCATGCCGTTTCCGGAGCGGTTCCGCTTCGGCTTCTGCCCGGAGGGAGGCAAGAAGGCCGACCTGATGTTCGTGCAGCACATGCTCGCCGTGCTGCGCCCCGGGGGCATGGTCGTGACGGTAATGCCGCACGGCGTGCTCTTCCGTGGCGGTGACGAGCGTGCCATCCGGACCGGCATCCTCGACGCCGACATGCTCGACGCCGTCATCGGCCTCGGCTCGAACCTGTTCTATGGCACCGGCATCCCCGCCTGCATCCTGGTGCTCCGCGCTCCGAACGCGAAGCCGAAGGGCCGCAAGGGCAGGGTCCTCTTCATCAACGCCGACCGCGAGTACTTCGAGGGGCGCGCCCAGAACTACCTCTACCCCGAGCACATCGAGAAGATCGTCAGCACCTGGGAGGCGTTCGGGGACGTCCCCGCGTTCGCCCGCGTGGTGTCACGCGACGAGCTCCGCGAGAACGACGACAACCTCAACATTCGGCGCTACGCCGACAACGCGCCGCCGCCCGAGCCGCACGACGTCCGTGCTCACCTTCACGGCGGCGTCCCCAATGCCGAGGTCGAGGCGAAGCGGGCCCTGTTCGACGCCCATGGCCTCGACCCGAAGACCCTGTTCAAGGAGCGTCCCGGTTCCGAAGGACGCTACCTCGACTTCGCCGACGGCATCGCCGACAAGGCTGCGCTGAAGAAGCGCCTCGACGCCGACACAGGCATGGCGCGGCGTGAGCAGGAACTGACCGACGCCATCGAGTCCTGGCGGAAGAAGGCGCAGGCCGAGCTCTCGAAGCTTCCGGAGACCAAGGCGCTCATGCCTGCGCGGGCCAGCCTGCTCGCGAGCTTCGAGAAGGCCGTGCGCCCGGTGGGGCTGCTCGACCACTTCCAGGTCACCGGCGTCGTCGCCACATGGTGGGGCGACGTCCAGAACGACCTCAAGGGGCTTGCCGCACAAGGCTTCGCCGGCCTCGTGGAGTCATGGGCGACTAGCATCCGTGCTGCGCTGGAAGACGACGAGGTCAAGGACAACCCACTCGACCATCCCCTGACCAAGCACCTCTTGCCTCAGTATCTCGCCGAGATCGCCGTATGGGAGGCCAAGAAGGCCGACCTGGACGCCTCCGTCAAGGACGCGCAGCCGGGCGAAGGTGAGGAAGAGGCCGAGGAGGGCGAGGAGAAGCTCACCGACGACCAGGTCAAGGCGCTGAAGAAGGAGCTCAGCGCCGCGAAGAAGAAGCTGAAGGCGCTTCAGGCCGACTTCGTGACGGAGCTCGACGCGGCGGTCAAGAAGCTCGACGAGGCGGCGGCCCGCGAGCTTGTGCTCGGCATCCTGCGCGGTCAGCTCGACGGCATCCTGGATCGGTACGTCGCACGCCAACGGCAGCAGGTGGTCGCAGCGTTTGATGGCTGGTGGGACAAGTACAGCGTTACGCTCGCGAGCATCGAAGCGGAGCGGGATGCGGCAGCCAAGATGCTCCGCGGGTTCCTTGGGGGGCTCGGGTATGACGCGTGACGCTGGATGGAGCCAGTCGAAACTCGGCTCCCTTCTCGCACTCGAGTACGGTGCCCCGCTGCCGGAACCCATGAGAACTGGAGTTGGCTTTCCGGTCTTTGGGTCGAATGGTGAGGTTGGGAGGCACTCAGCGTTCCTGGTCGCGGGACCGGGCATCGTGGTCGGACGAAAGGGAAGCGCTGGCCAGGTAACGTGGGCGCGCGAGTCGTTCTGGCCAATAGACACTGCGTATTACGTCATTCCGCGAGGCGCTGACCTTCGGTGGCTTTGTTGGCGCCTCCGACAACTCCCTCTCAGCCAACTCCACTCCTCGACCGGCGTGCCGGGTCTGAACCGAAACGATGTCTACGCCCTTCGGGTTCCGACGCCTCCTCTTCCCGAGCAGCGCCGCATCGCCGAGATACTCGACACGCTCGACGAGGCGATCCGGAAGACCGAGCAGCTCATCTCCAAGCTGAAGCAGGAGAAGCAGGGGCTCCTGCACGACCTTCTCACGCGCGGCATCGACGACCACGGCGAGATTCGCGATCCGGATCGGCACCCGGAGCACTTCAGAGAATCGCCTCTGGGGAGGATTCCGCGAGGGTGGGACGTTGCGCCCTTGGGGGAGCTCTACGCGGAGCCGGCGCGCAATGGGCTCTACAAGCCGGCCCAGTTCCACGGGCGCGGGCCGATCATGGCGCAGATGGGGAACATCTTCCGCGGCCTATCGGTGAGCTTCGAAGACGCCGGCCGTGTATCGGTGACTGCACCTGAGCTCGCGACGTATGGTCTGCGTCTTGGTGACCTGCTCTTCGGGCGCAGGTCGCTGGTCATGGAAGGCGCCGGGAAATGCGCCTTGGTGAATGTCTTGCCGGAGCCTTCGACATTTGAGTCTTCAATCGTGCGCGTGCGCGTGAAACAGGACCGGGTCTCTTCCCTCTACGTAGCTCACTTCCTCGCGGGCGACGCAGGATACAAGGACCGAAGGCGCTTCATTCGGCAGGTCGCAGTGTCGGGCGTTTCGGGGGGCGACATAGCTCAGTTCGCCGTGGCGGTGCCGCCGAGGACCGAACAAGACGGTATCTGCACTGCGATGTTGGCCCTCGATTCGCGAATGGCGGCCGAGTCCTCCGAGGCCGACAAACTCCGGGCGCTCAAGCAGGGGTTGATGGGAGACCTCCTCGCTGGCCGCGTCCGCGTGACAGAGACCGCCGCATGAGCACTGGCCCCGAGTGCACCACGGTCGAGTCGCCGTTCGTCGAGCAGCTCATCCGAATGGGCTGGAAGGCGGTGACGGGCAGCCTCGACCACTCGTCGGTGACCGGGCGCGACACGTTCCGCGAGGTCCTTATCAAGCAGGACCTTCGCAAGACCATCGCGCGCATCAACCTGCGCGACGGCAAGCCGTGGCTCGACGACGCTCGCATCTCGCAGGCGGTGAGCGCGCTCGAGCGCATCGCCGCCCCGAAGCTCATCGAGGCGAACCAGGAGGCGACCGAGCTGCTCCTGAAGGGCATCTCCGTCGAGGGGCTCGCGGACTGGGACCAGGGGCGCACGCAGACGCTCCACTACATCGACTGGGAGCGCTGGGAGAACAACACCTTCACGGTGATGAATCAGTTCCGCGTGGACTGCCCGGGCGGAATGGCCAAGGGGTTCATCGTCCCGGACCTGGTCCTCTTCGTGAACGGCGTCCCGCTCGTCGTAGTCGAGTGCAAGAGCCCCGGCGTGGCCGAGCCGCTCCCCCAGGCGGTGGACCAGCTCCGCCGCTACTCGAACCAGCGCAAGGCGGCCGGCGAGATCGAGGACAACGAGGGGAACCAGAAGCTCTTCCACACGAACCAGTTCCTCGTCGCCACCAGCTTCGACGAGGCGCGGGTCGGCACCATCGGCGCCGACATGCAGCACTACCTGGAGTGGAAGGATACGGCGCCAGTTCCGCTTGCCGAGGTCGCCACGGAGCTCGGCGTCGGCGGACCGGGGGCCTTGTCGAGCCAGCAGAAGCTCATCGCGGGCATGCTGCGGCCCGAGCACCTCCTCGACATCATCCGCCACTTCACGCTCTTCCAGCCCGCGGACGGCCGCATCATCAAGGTCGTTTGCCGCTACCAGCAGTTCCGCGCCGTGCAGGCGGCCGTGAAGCGCCTCCTCACCGGCAAGACGCGCGAGCAGGACGGTGAGCACGACCGACGTGGCGGCCTGGTCTGGCACACCCAGGGGAGCGGCAAGAGCCTCACCATGATGTTCCTGGTGCGGAAGATGCGCTCGCTGCCGGCGCTCCGCCGCTTCAAGGTCGTGCTCGTCACCGACCGAAAGGACCTCCAGAAGCAGCTCTCCGACACCGCCGGGTTGACCGGGGAGACGGTCAAGGTCGCCAAGAGCGTCGAGAAGGTGAAGCAGCACCTGGCCGAGAAGGGGCCGGGGCTGGTCTTCGCAACCATCCAGAAGTACGCGGAGCGCGACGCCGCCGACGATGGCGAAGGAGACGAGTCGTCCAACATCGACCCCGGCACCTTCCCGGTGCTGAACGAGGACGAGTCCATCCTGGTCATGGTGGACGAGGCGCATCGCTCGCACACGAGCGCCCTCCACGGAAATCTGTTGAAGGCGCTGCCCAACTGCGCGCGCATCGGGTTCACCGGAACGCCCATCATCATGGGCGACAAGAAGAAGACCCACGACATTTTCGGCGAGTTCATCGACCGGTACACCATCAAGGAGTCGGAGGGCGACGGCGCGACGGTTCCCATCCTGTATGAGGGGCGGACCGCGGAAGGCGCGGTGGCTGACGGCGGCGACCTCGACCAGCTCTTCGAGGATCTCTTCAGCGACCGCACGCCGGAGGAGCTCGAGGCCATCAAGCGCAAGTACGCGGCCACGGGGCAGGTGCTCGAGGCCCCCAGGCTCATCGAGGCCAAGGCCCGGGACATCCTGCGGCACTACGTCGAGAACATCCTCCCGAACGGGCTGAAGGCCCAGGTCGTCGCCCACAGTCGGCTGGCCGCCATTCGGTACACCGCGGCACTCGCCGAAGGGCGGGATGCGCTCGTCGCGGAGGCGGAGGCCCTCGAGCCCAAGGTGCGCGACCTCGACGATGCCGCGCTCGACGCCAAGCCGCGGAAGGTGCGTGCGGCTGTTCGGGCGTGGCGCAGCCTGACCATGCTCAAGCAGCTGGAGTTCGCGACCGTCATCTCAGGTTCGAACAACGACGACCCGGCATGGAAGGAATGGACCGACTCGACCAAGGCCGAGACGCGCATCGCGCGATTCAAGAAGCCGCTCGGCGAACCGACCGAGAAGACCGACCCGCTCGCGTTTCTGGTCGTGAAGTCGATGCTGCTGACGGGCTTCGACGCCCCCGTCGAGGGCGTCATGTACCTCGACCGTGCCATCCGCGAGGCCGAGCTCCTCCAGGCCATCGCGCGAGTCAACCGTACCGGCCACGCCAAGAAGGCCGGCATTATCGTCGACTACCACGGCGTCGCCCGGCACCTGAAGGAGGCGCTGGCCGCGTACGCCGCCGAGGATGTCGAGGGGGCGCTCCGCAGTCTGAAGGACGAGCTCCCCAAGCTGCGCGACCAGCACCTCCGGGTCACGGGCCTCTTCGTCACTCGCGGCGTTGAGGACCTCGAGGATTCCGAGCCGGCCGTCCAGCTTCTCGCCGACGAACGGCTGCGCGCCGAGTTCTCCGTGAAGCTCAAGCAGTTCCTCGACACCCTCGATCTCGTCCTGCCGCGCCCGGAGGGGCTGCCGTACGTGAAGGACGCGAAGCGTCTGAGCTTCATCTACACGCGCGCGCGCAACCGTTATCGGGATGGGGCGCCGGTGCTCGGCGTGTCGGTGGGCGCGAAGGTCCGCAAGCTCATCGACGACCACATCGTGTCGCTGGGCGTGGACCCGAAGATTCCACCCATCTCCATCACCGACGCGAAGTTCGCCGACCACGTCGCGCGGCAGGTATCGCCCCGGGCCAAGGCGTCCGAGATGGAGCACGCTGCCCGACACCACATCCGGCAGCACCGCGATGAGGACCCCGTCTTCTACGGCAAGCTGTCCGAGCGCCTGGAGGAGATCCTCACGAGGTACGGCGAGAACTGGGAGCAGCTCGCCATGGCCTTGTCGGCCTTCGTGGGCGAGGTCGAGCAGGGGCGGAAGGCCGATGACAGCGGGCTGGACCCGGAGACCGAGGCTCCCTTCTTCGCGCTCCTGCGGGAGGAGCGACAGAAGCACCAGCCCGTCTCCGCGTCCGACGCCAAGGCGCTGGCCGGGCTCACCGTGGAACTCGTCGGCACCATTCGCACGGAGATCGGCGTCGTTGGCTTCCTGAAGAACCCCCACGCACAAGAGGTCCTTCGCGGGGCCATCTTCACGTTCCTCGATGACCACGAGATCGTGCCCTTCGAAAGCGCCGACGCCGTGGCGGACCAACTTCTCGAACTCGCCAAGGCCAACCACGCCAGGCTGGTGAAGGCATGAAGTGGCTGACGCTGGGCGACCTGCGGTTCGAGGTCCGGCGCAGCGAGAGGCGCCGAACCCTGGAGCTGACGGTTGAGCGGGACGGCAGCCTCGTTCTGTCGGCCCCTGGCGACGTGCCCTTGGCGCGGCTCGAGCGCTTCGCCAGGCAGAAGCGGTTCTGGGTCTACCAGAAGCTCGCTGCGAAGGAGGCGCTGCCGCCCGCTCGGCCGGCTCGCCAGTTCGTCACGGGGGAGGGGTTCCCGTACCTCGGCCGATCCCACCGCCTCCAGCTCGTCGCCAGGCTCGACGTCCCCGTGAAGCTGGCGGATGGCCGGTTCAAGATGCTTCGGGCCGAGGCCGTTCGTGGACGTGCCGCCCTGGTTCGCTGGTACACCGCCCACGCGCAACCCTGGCTCGCTGAGCGCGTCCAACGGCATGCGGGGCGGGTTCGGGTCGAGCCTGGCTCCGTCTCCGTCCAGGACCTCGGCTTCCGCTGGGGGTCATGCGGCAAGGGTGGGCAGATGCACTTCCACTGGCAGGCCATCCTGCTCCCGCCGCGCATCATCGACTACATCGTGGTCCACGAGCTCGCGCACCTGCGCGAGGCGCACCACACGCCAGCCTTCTGGCGCATCGTTGAACGGGCCATGCCGGACTGGGAGCAGCGGCGGCGGTGGCTGGCGGAGCATGGGGGGGAGTATGGCCTCTAACTCGGCCAGTGGGTGAGAACGCTCCTGTCTCGGTCACCCACAGTGCCGAGGACGTGGCGCAACACCGGGAGAAGAACCTCGGCATGCCAGACGAGCGACAGACTGATGCCCTCGAGCAGATGCTGGTTCGCATCTCGAACTCTGCGCTGCGTGAGGCCGTTCGCTTTGTGGTCACCCACCTTGACGAGCACGGGGTGGTCTACGGCTGTGCGGACCTCTTCTGTCTGGGGGCCGACGAAGAGCGCGTTCTACTGGCAGCGTCTGCGGCTCACTTGGCGCTCGCCCGCGGTGCCGACAGCAGGCCAGTCTTCTCGAAGGTCTTGGTGTTCGCACGACGTCGCGAGATGGAGCGGGTCGGGGCTCTGATACTGGCTGTGTTTGGGGCGGTCGCGCCGGGGGAGGGCGACGATGCGCTCCGGCGCGTGATCTCGAAGCGCATCGAGATTCGTTCGATTGAGTCCTTGGATGCCGGGGCATTGATGGCCGCGGTTAAGCATGCGCCGGCGCGGAGCGCCTGTGTCGTCGAGGCTGCGGCTGACTACCGGCACGCGGGCGTCCTGACTGGGAACTACGAGGAAGAGTGGACTCGCCATCTGGTTCGCTCTGTGTCGGCGCTCCACGAAACGGCGGTCGACAAGTCGCTCTACATAGCGGCGCTCGCCGGAAGGTTCCGTCCGAGGCTCGAGGAGAACAGGCAGACCCTGATGGCCATCGAGGGTGCGCTTATTACTGAGATGCCAAGTGACACGGCCGCTCCTGAGGAGTTGCTCGAGAGCTGGCTAGTCCACGCGAAGGTGGATCTTGCCGGCGCCCTTGCCAGCGTTGTGAACTCCTCGCTCACCGAGGACGATAAGGTCGTCGCGGGCGTGCTTTGTCGGCATGCGGCCGGTGAGCCCGGTGCGTGTGCAGCGTTGCGCCCAGTGCTTGAGCGCTTCCTTGCATCCGCGCCCCCCGAAAACATCACCGTGCTCGCACGTCTTGCGGCCACCGACCTGCCGTTCGCGGCGTTGGTGCTGGAAAAGGCTCCGGCTGTCCGGCAGGAGCTCGCGGGGCATTCCGCGCTCGTGAGCCTCGGCGTCTCCGTTCTCGAGGAGCGTCTGCGGCGACTCGCCGGACCGCTGCGGGAGGACGCCGCGGAGTTCAGTGACCTCGTTCGCGCTCTCCGATTCCTGACACGCTACCTGGGTGAGCACCCGCAAGATGCCGGAACTAGGGTCAGGCTTACGAACGCGCTTTCCACCGAAGCATCTGGGCTGAACGGCGTTGTGCTGCTCGTGTGGTGTGTGCTCCATCTGGGCGAGAGCGTAACGATACTCCCCCAGCCAGATGGGGGATCGGCCCGGGTGGCGACGCTCGACGAGTTCACGAGATTCCACACGGAGTTCTGGAAGCAGAGGGAGGCCACCGGCGCAAAGGCTTTCCCCCTGGTTCCCGAGCCACTGGCCATTCCCCTGGATTCAGTCGAGGCAGAGGCCTTGCTGCAGCAAGGCGTTCATGTGGTCGAGCATATGGCGTGGCGGCTTGTGGGCGACGAACCGGATTCACGCGCTTTGCTGATGGTGCTCAAGACGTGCATCGACCTCGCCTCGGCGGCGGGTAGTCGCATCGACGGGCTTGAGATCCTTCGCCTCGCAGCCGACGGCATTGCCGACAGCGGTGGAAACCAACTTGCGCGAAACCTGGCCGAACAGGCGCTCTCTTCGCGCCAGAGCGACGCCTCTCCGACCGCGCGCTGGTTCGCCTGGGTGACCTTCTCCGACGTCTACCATCGAGTTCACAATCCGCTGGAGGCGATCGCCGCGTTGTTGTGCGCCTACTCCCAGCCCGGGATCGAGGCACCGCCGCGGCTGGCCTTCCCCGCGGTGACTCTCGCAGCGAGGATCCTCCGTGACATCGGCTTCCACGATGCGGCATTGGAGTTCTCAGAGCGAGCTCGAGCGCTCCTGCAGAGAGCGCATCTATGGGAGCAAAACAGGCACCAGGTTGAGGGACTCGAGGCTTCCATTTCCTTCAAGCGGCTCCTCAGGCGGCGAGCCGGCGAGGACGAGTGGAGACGGCTGGGAGAGGATCTCAGTGCGATCGTAGAGCGTGCCCTGGAGCGTCTGGAGAACGTGGGCGTACCTGCGCTGATGTTGGCTCAAGTGCTCCGCATCTTCGAGGCAGAGAAGTGGCCGGCCTCCCCTCGCGCCAACAAGGCATTTCAGGAGGCGGTCGCCGCCGTCGGTGAGCCCGTTGCATCTCGCCTGGTTGCCCACCGGGCAGTGGTTCCGGGCTTGAAGGACGTCCGTGCGGCACTCTGGGGCTCGCTTGAGCCACGCTATGCGCGGGACATGGGTGAGGATCTGCACAAGGCTGCGTTGATGGCGCCGCGCGTGCTCTCGGATGCCAGCCAGCGCGGAAGGATCGCTGAGGCTCTGGCCTCCATCGAACTGCTTCTCGACCACTCGATTGGCGTGCCCGAGGACGCGGGAGGCCATGGAGCCGCACCGCTTACCCTGAGTGAGGCGCTCCAGGCGCCGGATCGCCTCACCGAGGCGATCAAGCGAATCAGCGAGCGGGGCGTGGGAGTACATGCGCTTGCGTTGCGGGAGGATGGCCGCCTCGTAAGGGTCTCTGCCTGTGAAGGAGGCTCAGTAGAGGTCGTCGCTGTATCGCCAGACACATTCAGCGATGAAGCGGTGGAGCGGTGGCACTCCGAGGTTGGCCCTAGCTGGGGCAACGCAAAGTCTGACGTTTCGCTGAACTCGGTTGAGCGGAAGATGCAGGGCATCGGGATCGGATGCAACGGTCGTCGCTCAGGTCACGTGTTCGTTCGCGGACCTCGCGTGGGGGATCTTCCGGCGAACCTGTTGCTGGCTGACGGTGTGCTTCTCGGTACCGTGGCGCCCGTCACGTCCGCGCCGTCGCTCTCATGGCTTTCGGCCGAAGTCGCCCGAGACGCTACGGTACCGCCATCGCGGAGAGCGTGGCTGCTGCCGGGCAGCGACGGGGGCGCATTGGGCGTCCTGAACGAGCTGCTCCTCCAGCAGCTTCCGCCGCGCGGGTTCGAATTGCTTGGAGCCAACGCGCCCGGGGACATGAGGCGCAGCGGGGTCGCGGTGGTAGCCGGTCACGGAAGTGTCTGGCATGAGCAGCGATTCTTCCGGGTGGTCAGCGGGGAAGACAAGTCCATCGTTACGCCCAACGAACTGGCGGATGCGGTCGCGGGGTCGGCGGTCGTCGTGCTGCTCGTTTGTAGTGGCGGGAAGGTGGAGCATGACTTCTTCTCGTTGCGCAGAATTGGCCTGCCCCACCTGCTGCTGGGGAGAGGATGCCGATCGGTCGTCGCGAGTCCCTGGCCCATCGACGCTGCGATGGCTGGGCGCTGGCTTGAGGCGTTTCTCGATGCCGTTGAAGAGGGCTTCACCGTTGCCGAGTCGACCTTCCATGCGAACGGCGAACTCCAGCGCAGTTCGCTTCGGGTGCCAGACTTCCTGGCGATGCATGTCTATGGAAATCCGTTTCTGACGGCGAAGCGCATTTCCTGAGGCCTCAGGGCCGCTGTGGTTCCGGGAGGTGCTGGGCCGCGTTCCGACGCAGGCGACCCGTTTGGGGCCCCAGAGGTTAGCGTTAAGTGCTGGACCTAACACAGCAATGTCGCAGCCCCGTTCTGCCTGACAGTTAACCTTACAAGGGAGTGGCGTGGGCATCCTTGGGCGTGTAAGGTTCTGCGTAAGGGGCCATGAACAGAACGCTGCCACCACTGAAGCTGAGCAAGTCTCCGCTCGTACTGGTTCTCTGCCAGGTTCGCTTCTCGCCGGTTCTTGCCATCGGCGAGTACTTTCCGCGAATCCAGGACAAGCTGCGCCTTCGCGGCTATCCGCACGTGAAGAGTGCGTTCGCACAGGAGGTTGTGTTCACCCCGACCGGTGCTTCTGCGGTTCAGCGTCCGCGGTGGGTTCTTCAGGACAAGGCACGTGAGCGGAGCATCATCATTTCCGACAGTTTCGTTGTCTTCCAGACCACTGCCTACGGTGTCTTCGAGGAGTTCGTTGAGCACCTTGCCGTTGCGGTGAACACCGTGGCCGCGGAAGTCCAGCAGCTCCTCTTGCAGCGCGTTGGGCTGAGGTACATCGATCTCCTCCGCTCCACCGAGCGCGAGACATGGCGAGACTACGTGCGTCCCGAATTCCATGGGCTGAAGAGCCCAGTGTTGAAGGACGGGACGCAGGCGCAACTGGTGCAGAGCGTCGCTCAAACGACGAACGGGACGATGGTTGTGAGGCTCTTCCAGAATAGAGAGGCGCAGGTGCTACCTCCCGATCTGATCGAGGAGGCCGCCGGCGCGAGGGTGACCCCGCCTCCGAGTCGCGGTGAGCTCGTGACGATTCTCGACCTCGACCACTTCTCTGAGGTGTCTCGCGACTACCAGGCGGGAGCGGTGGAGCGGGAGGCATGGCTCCTTCACGACGATCTCGATCGGGTCTTCAGAGAGAGTGTCGTTACTCCGGCGGCCTTGGAGGCATGGAAATGACCCAAGGAGAGAGTCTCTACTCGAATGCCGTGGTCGACCCGCTCGACGTTGGCTCGTACGGCCGACCTTCAGCGGGAGAACCCCTTGCCCGGGTATTCCTGACGGCGATGACCACGTTCAACCTGACTCCGGGGGTGTTGAGCGGCTTTGAGCGCTATCTCCCTCAGAGCACCACCGTCGTTGTAGAGCGACGGTCGAGCCGGTTCTTCGCCGCCCATCTGTCCGATTCCGTGCCCACCGCGGACCGGATCCGCGACATCCTCCGGTACTTGGGGCTGTCGAAGACGCAGCTCAAGGATGCATGTCGCGTGTCGCGTCAGACCCTCTACGACTGGCTGGAGGGGCGCTTTGAGCCGGAGGCAGCGAACGCGGCTCGCCTCAAGGAAATCCACGCCCTTGCGCTGACGGTGGCGGCCGCCGGCACGCCGCTGTCGGCTCGAATTGTCCAGAGTCCGCTCCCGGACGGGCGCACGCTTGCCCTGGCACTCGCTGAGAGCGCCCCGCACTTCGAGGAACTGAAGGGCTTTGTGACCACGCTGGCCAGCGTTTCTGCAGCCAAGAAGAGTCGCTCTGCCAAGTCGCTGCTTGAACGCCTTGGGGGGACGCCTCCGTCCGAGCATTCGCAGGACGCCACCCTGGACGACAACCTCAGCAAGATCGGCTAGGCCATGGAAGCGACGGCCGCCGATCCGAGCGCACAAATCCGCGCAGGAGGGTGGCGGCAGGGATCCATCGTTTGTGAGGAGGATCTCAAGGCGGTGGGTCACGCGAACGCAGACATCGCGGTCGTCCTGAGCCAGGACTGCGATGTTGTGCAGGTCATCGACCAAGAGCCGGTCGTGGAGCTCCTGCTTGGGAAGCGGATCGACAAGCCTCGGCCGGATCTGCTGAACGGGCGGAACCCGCGCCTGCTAGACCTTGTCGTACAGGATGGTGGGGGGGAAGGGGCCGCCGCCTTCCGGGTTCACGAGCGGGTCTTCTTGGACAAGCGCAAGCTGGCGACGCTTGCGCCTTCGAAGGTCTCCTTGTCGAGGGAGTCGCTGCACTGTCTCATCGGTTGGATCGCGAAGCGGTACACACGTGCAGCGTTTCCGGACGCATTCAACGAGCGGCTTGAGCAAGTAGAGGGAAGGCTCGCGAGGCTGGTGAAGAGCGAGGCCAGCAGGGTCGTGACCGGCATCTACCTTCTTCTCATCCAGGCCGATGAGGAACTGCTGGCGCAAGAGGACTACCGCGTCGTTGTCTGGGTGGCCGTCGCCGACGCCACCCTCGGAGATGCGGCTTCCTTTGAGCAGGCGCAAGCCTTCGAGATACGGCTCAAGTCGATCCTCGAGGCCTGCCACGGCATCAAGCTGGAGGGGCTGGAACTGAAAGGCGAGTCGGACATCTCGATCGCCGACCTCCGGCTCCTCAAACGGCTCGACGTGGATTACCGCAGTCTCGCTCCCAAACCGGGCGGGGCGTTGCCGCCGCCTGGTGTCTGAATCCTCCTCGCCGCGGACCTGAGTCAGCGCTTCCCGCCACCCGAGCGGTGCGGTGCCGCCCCCTTCGATTGCGAGAGGCCACCTGACCGCCTATCATCAGCCACATGGCCGCCATCTCCAGCTCCGCGAGCGCGGACGTCCTCACCTTCCTCGGGGGCCGCAAGCTCCTGGGCCTAGCCCCCCGCACCCAGGCGAACTTCGTCGACCTGCTCCGCGCCGGACTCCCCTATGGCTCTCTTCGCGCCGTCACCAGCGAGCTCGCCATCTCGCTTGCGGACCTGCAGACAGCCCTTCACCTCAGCCCCCGCAGCCTCCAGCGGCGCAAGGCCGCCCGTCTCACGTCGGTTGAGTCTGAGCGCATCCTGCGCCTCGCGCGCGTAGCAGCCCACGCCACGCACGTCTTCGGCGATCGTGCCGCCGCCATTCGCTGGCTCACCCAGCCCAACCGGGCTCTCGCGGGAGACGCGCCCATGCGCCTCCTCGACACCGACGTCGGTACCGACGAGGTCATCGAGGTACTGGATCGCGTTCTCTACGGCGTCTACACCTGATGCGGGTGTACCGCCTCACAAGTCGGCGCGACCCCACCGACGCCTTCAGCGGCGAAGGCGCGCGGCGCGTTGCCGGCCGTTGGCACCCCGCCGGCGTGCGCGTCGTCTACACCAGCAGCTCCGTCGCTCTCGCGCTGGTCGAGAACTTGGTCCACATGGAGGTCGCGAACCTCGCGGCCCTAGCCTTCATTCATGCCGTGGACGTTCCCGACACCCTCATCGAAACGCCCCCGCTCGCGTCGCTGCCGGCCGACTGGAATCATCCCAAGCGCTCGGACCACGCTCGGGCCTTTGGCCAGCAGTGGGCGGCGTCCAAGCGCTCCCTCGCCCTCGCCCTTCCGTCCGTTGTAGTCCCCCAGGAGCTCAACGTCCTTCTCAACCCAGAGCACCCCGCCTTCGCCGATCTCGCGCTCGGCGGCCCTTCGCCGTTCGCCTTCGACCAGCGCCTCCTGGGCAACCCGCCTCCAGCGCCATTTCGAAAGCCGCGGGGCAAGTAGCGGGTGCCGCGAGCCAGATCCGCCCCCGTGAGAGTCCAGCGGAAGTGCCTATGGCTTGCCACTTGATGAGATCATCGTCGCCGCCTTCTGGATCCGTTCGCGTATCCCCGGGTACTCCTTCGCCGGCCACGCGATCGCGAACAGCTCGCACCACGCGCGCAGCAAACTCAAGCAGTGCAGTGCGCCCAGAGTCGCCATCAGCGAGCAGTGCGAATGAATCGCGAGCGGCCCGATGCCTCCTTCGGTGACGTACATCGAGCGCAGGAGCGGTGAGCCGTGAGTGAACTTGGATGTTGAGGCGTACAGGGACCGGTAGTCACCTTCGAGATCGGCGTCTCGCGCCATGTCGAAGATCGATCTACCTGGTCCGGTCCAGTGGTCCGCGCGAAGCTTGCCATCGGCACCGAACCACTCGGGGGCCAGCTTGCGTGCCTCGGCCTCGTCCCTCGCCGCCTGTACCCGGCGCGCCTCCAGCGCCTCCACGGTCAGGGGTCCTGCGGCGTCCTTCGTCAACGTGAGAAGCGCACGCGAGAACTTCATTCGCTCGGCGTAGACGAACCGAACGAACATGTCAGCGAGCCTCGGGACGTCACTCGACTGCCCCAAGTACTCCACGCTGCACCGCAGTTCGAACGCAGTGCGAGCCATGAGAGCAAGAGATGCCAGGAGCTGGGCCTTGTAGCCGGATCGGATGCCTCGCAGAAGGTCGAGTGCCTCTGTAAGAAGCGGGGCAAGCTTCATCTGCTCCGGAGCGTGGCGCGAAGCCTTCCCTTCGATGCGCTCTGCAACGAACCCGAAGAAGCCGAGTGCATCTCCTAGCGCCGCGTGAAGCTCTGGACTCCGCTGTCCGGCAGCGAACGCAGCGAGCTGCGGCTCAACTTCCCTCCAGTACGCTCTCCAGTCGGTCGCCTCGCTGCTCATGGCCACGAATCGTGCTCGTACCTGCAGAAGCTCGCAACCCCTGCCAGTCAGGCTCTCCTTTACGAGTTGTCATCGCAGCGAGTCGGCCGGGGGGGCGTGCGCCGGCGGATGGCACGGAGCCGGCTCTGAATTCCACGGTGCATCTGGCCCGGTCAGCCCCTTCGCCCACCGGACCTGGGAGGAGAACCTCTGCGGGTCTGCGCCGCAGTGGAAGAGGATCCTGGTAACGAGCTGCGCCATTGCCTGCTCGGCGTCGTCCGTAGCTGCGATCGCGGGGTACCTCGACCGCCAGCCCAGGACCTCCCCAACCCACCAGATGACCACGTAGTCCTCCGACCTCCAGAGGCACAGCGGATCGGGCGACGCCGACGCCCCCAACCCCAGGAGCGCGCCGGCGCGCTGGATCAACGGCGGGCTCACCGTCGCCCGGATGCGATCGAGCAGCTTGAACATGCTGACGTCGGCGATGGAGTAGTCGGGGACCTTGCTGTGAGCCCGAATCTGGTCGGCCCAGTCGAGGAGCACGCGCGCGTCGTCGTCGGACAGGGTGAAGCCGCCCCGATCCTCCCCGTGCAGGGCGACGCGGTAGGCAACCCAGAGCGGATCCGCGAGCGCCTCGGCTGCCGCGCGCCCCAGAGTTCGGACGGCGCCTCGTCCCATCCGAGCAGAGTGATCGAAGTTCGCGGGGTTGAGCGACCGGGCGGTGGTCATCTCGCGTGAGCGGGATTTCGCAGCGGCGCAAGCATCTCGCGATCC
>JBAVTL010000397.1:0-15814 GCA_049696175.1 Anaeromyxobacteraceae bacterium | reverse complement strand
GCTGCGGCTCCCTGCGTGCTCGGCGCGCAGCGCCTCGTCGCTCCGGAGCAGCCGCTGGACGTCGGGCGACAGCGCCGCCGCGGGCCGGTGCTCCTCGCCGACGAGGTGGGAGTAGAAGCCGGGCGGGCGGCGCACCGTCTGGCAGGCGTTGTGGAGCTGGAAGTCGAGGCGGGGGAGCGTCACGTCGAGCCAGTGGCACAGGTGCTCGACGCTGGGCGTGTGGCGAAGGTCGACGCCGTGGACGAGGAGCCGGTCCCGCCAGTCCTCGAAGTCGGGCTCGCGGGCGTAGCGGGCCGCGGCGTCGCGCGGGAAGCGGGTGCAGGCGACCACCGTGCAGCCGGCGCGGAGGAGGAGGATGGCCGCCTGGTAGCCGATCTTCACGCGGGCGCCGGTGATCAGGGCCACCCGGCCGCGGAGGTCGGCCGTGGCCACACGCCGCTGCTCGTTCTCGTCACCACACCGCGGGCAGAGCTGATCGTAGAAGCGGTGGACGCGGGTGTACTCCTGCTTGCAGACGTAGCAGATCCTCGGCGCGTTCAGCTCCGGGCCTGCCGCCGCGCTCGCGCCTCCCTCGGTGGCCTCCGCGCTTCCCGGCGGCGGACAGCCGTCCGGGGTCGCCTCCGGCGCTGAGCCGGGGAGGACAGGCCACCAGCCGGATGCGTCGGTGCCGCGCGCAGGCATGGGCGGGAGCGGAGTCCGGAAGACCGGCTCCTCCCGGAGGCGCCGGATGCCGCTCGAGCGGCGCAGGGCCTCGTCCTCCTCCTTCCGCGCCAGCTGAGAGTTGCGCAGGAGCGTCTTCTGGAGCCGCTTGCGCGCCTTGAGGTCAGGCCGCGCGAGCTCGCCGGCAGACCGCTGCAGCGCGCTCCGGGTGGCGGCGTCCACCTTCGCCAGCAGGGAACGATCCGAGGCGACGGCGCCGAGGACCCGCGCCGCTGCTTCGATCTCGGCGGCTGACGGCGGCCCTGCCGCGGGCGCCGGGCCGGTGGAGGGTGCGTCGGTCGTCGGAGCGGAGTCGTCGGGGGTGTGGTCGGCGTCGTACACGCGCCCTCAATACCCGTTGCGGACGCCGAGGGGTAGGGGGGGCGTCCTTGACTCCGCCGCCCCGCATCCCCTAGATTTCGCCCGCTTCAAGGCGATGGGGTTCCGCCTCCAACCGCCGGTCCAGTCGCAGCGGGCCGGATGATGACTCCTGGGACAGCACGAGCGGCATCAACGTTCCCCAGGAGGAGTGCGTGCAGAACCGAACCGCCGATCAGGGCCTCTCCCCACTAGGTCGATCGCTCAGCGAGAGCATGACGCTGGGGCGCCACCTGCTGCTCGTCGCCGCGCCGCTCGGCGCCCTCGTGGGGCTGGCCATCGCCGCCTACGACTGGGTCGTGAACGAGCTCCTCTGGAAGCGCGTGGCGGAGCACTCCGTGGCGGCGCAGATCGCCGCCCCCTTCTTCGGGATGCTGCTGGCCGGCCTGGTGGTCCGGCTCTTCCGCGTGCCGTCGCCGTCCATGGCGGACGAGGTGGTGAAGGCCTACCACGACGCCGAGAAGGACATGCCGCTCAAGACGGCCGCGGGGAAGCTCACGGCCTCCATCGCCACGATGGGCTTCGGCGGGAGCGCGGGGATGGAGGGGGCCAGCAAGTGGCTGGGCGCCACCATCGGCTCCGGCGTGCAGGGGGCGCTCAACCGGCTCGGCCTCGCTTCGGTCCGCTGGAGCACCAAGTCCACGCTCATCGTCGGCGGCTCGGCAGGCATCGCCGCAGTCTTCCGGGCGCCGCTCTCGGGCGCGATCATGGGGGTCGAGTCCCCGTACAAGCGGGACCTCGCGCACGAGGCGCTCGTGCCCGCGCTCGTGGCGTCGGCGACCTCGTACTGGACCTTCGCGCAGTTCAGGCCGGCGACGCCCTACTTCCCGCTCCAGTTCCACTACACGCTGAGCTCGCGCGACCTCCTGATCGCCGCGCCGCTCGGCATCGCAGCAGGGCTCGCGTCACACCTCTTCCTCTCCACCCTCGCGGCGCAGCGCCGCTGGTTCGAGGGGCTCCACGTCCCGGGCCCCATCCGCTACTGCCTCGGCGGCGCGGTGCTCGTCGCGATCGCGTGGGTCTCCTGGCGGCTCGTCGGCAGCCCCGTGACGTTGCAGGCCGGCCTGCCAGTGGCGAACGCGCTGCTCAACGGGCAGTACGCGCTCTGGGCGGCGCTCGCCATCTTCGGCCTCAAGCTCCTCGCGACGAGCGTCACGTTCGCTGCGGGGGGCGTCGGCGGCCTCTTCGTGCCGAGCGCGACCATGGGCGCGGCGCTGGGCGCGGCGTTCGACGCGGTGTTCGCCCCGAGCCACCCGGGGATCTTCACGCTCCTGGGGATCGCCGCCTTCACCGGCGCCAGCTACAACAGCCTGCTCTTCTCGGCGGTCTTCGTCGCGGAGTCCACGGGGAACGTCGCGCTCGTCGTCCCCTCGCTCGTCGCCTCCACGGTCGCCTTCGTCGTCTCGGCGGGGGTCTCCAACTCGCGCTCGCAGCGCGAGCGGCGGGCGACGTGGCGAGATCGGCTTCGCGACCTCCCCGTCACCGCCATGATGACCCGCGAGGTAGTCACGGCGAAGCCGGAGGACCCGCTGGAGGTCTTCTCCCGCTCGGTGCTGCTGGAGCACCACTTCAAGGCGCTCCCCGTCGTCGACGAGGGTGGGGTGCTGAAGGGGATGATCGCCCTGTCGCACCTCCGCGGCGTCGACATGGCGGAGTGGACGCGCGTCACGGTCGATGAGGTGATGGACACGTCGGTCACGAGCATCTTCTCCCACGACACGGCGGCGGACGCGGAGGACGTCCTGCGGAAGGGGCCGTACGACTACGTCCCGGTCGTGGACCCGACCAGCAACGTCCTGGTCGGCATCGTCTCGGACTCGGACGTCTACCGCGCCCTCGGGGAGCACGCGCCGCACGCCGCGGCGTGACGGACTTGCGAGCCTACCCGAGCTCGCTCGACTGACACGACGTCTGGCTCACGCTCAGGGCAGCTTGGGACAGCTCCGGGCCTTGCCTCCCGCCCAGGTGAAGACCGATTCAATCGGCTCCGACCAGGAGGACCCGTTGGACCCGTACACGGTGAGCCTGGTCTTCGTCGGCGACACCGCCTCCATGTCTCCGAGGACAGCGAAGTACCCGCCCTCGGGTTGGCGGCCAGCGTAGGGGACGATCATGCGAACGAGCAGCTCGCCCATCGACTCGGTGCGCGTCGTGGTCGAGCGATACGTGATCTTCATGCGGGTCTGCCCGAAGCCGGCTGCGCTGTTCTGTCCCGAATGGCTCGTCACGACGTTGAAGCACATGTCCGCGTTCTTGCGCACGTCGGCGATGACCTGCTGCAGAGGCCGGTCGATCGTCCGCTCCTCCTTCGTGCCACCGCGGGTCGCGCCGTCCCTGAACTGGTCACGGAATTCCTGGGCGCTCTGCGGGATTGGGCCGCAGGCGGCGATCGGGAGGAGCAGCGCGATGAAGAGCGTTCGGTTCATGAGATCCCCGGCGAGTGGCGTGCAGCGGAGACTACCAGCTTCACTGGTCGTCGCTAGGCGCGCGTGTGCGCTGATCCCGAGGGCCGGCCCATCGTCCTCGTCCGGCTCCTGGCTCGTGACGACGAGGAGCAGGCGGCGGCGGCCGAAGCGTTCGTCGCGTCCGGCGCGTGGGTCTCCCACGTGGTGCTCGTCGAGACTCTGTGGGTCCTCGAGTCGGTCTACGACGTGGACGCCGGCGCACGCGCGAAGGCGATCGAGATGCTCCTGAACCATCGGGAGCTGACCGTGCAGGATCCGGACGTCGTCGAGCGGGGGCTCGGCCACCGCCTCGAAAGGGACCCTCGCGTGTGCACAGGGCTGTCCTGGGCCCCTGAGGGGCCGTGGCTTGTGAACCGCAGACCGCGTGCATACGCATTCCGCTCCCGATCTGGGTGCAGACGGCCAGAGGAGAGAGCCCATGTCACGCGACGCAAGGTCGAACCGCGAATGGTGGCCGAATCAACTGAGGCTGAGCGTCCTGCACCAGCACTCGTCCAGGTCCGACCCCATGGGCGAGGGCTTCGACTACGCCAGGGAGTTCAAGAGCCTGGACTTCACGGCCCTGAAGCAGGACCTCCGCGCGCTGATGACCGACTCACAGGACTGGTGGCCCGCGGACTTCGGCCACTATGGGGGGCTCTTCATCCGCATGGCGTGGCACAGCACCGGCACCTACCGGACGGGCGACGGTCGCGGCGGAGGGGGGACCGGCGCCCAGCGCTTCGCCCCCCTGAACAGTTGGCCCGACAACGTCAACCTCGACAAGGCGCGAAGGCTGCTCTGGCCGATCAAGCAGAAGTATGGCCGGAAGATCTCCTGGGGCGATCTGATGGTCCTCGCGGGCAACGTCGCGCTGGAGTCGATGGGCTTCAAGACCTTTGGCTTCGGCGGCGGTCGGGAGGACATCTGGGAGCCGCCGGAGGACATCTACTGGGGCTCCGAGACGGCCTGGCTGGGTGACAAGCGCTACGCCGCCGAACGAGACCTCGCGAAGCCGCTCGCGGCCGCGCAGATGGGGCTCATCTACGTCAACCCGGAAGGGCCGAACGGCAACCCGGATCCAGTCGCTGCGGCCACGGACATCCGCGAGATCTTCGCCCGAATGGCGATGAACGACGAGGAGACGGTCGCGCTGATCGCCGGCGGACACGCCTTCGGCAAGACCCACGGCGCGGGGCCCTCGAAGCACCTGGGGCCTGAGCCCGAAGGGGCAGGCATCGAGGAGCAGGGGCTGGGCTGGAAGAGCAGCTTTGGCAAGGGCAAGGGCGCCGACACGATCAGCAGCGGCATCGAGATCACCTGGAGCAGCTCCCCCACGAAGTGGAGCAACGACTTCTTCGAGAACCTGTTCGGCTACGAGTGGGAGTTGACGAAGAGCCCGGCCGGCGCGAACCAGTGGAGGCCGAAGCAGGGCGCGGGCGCCGGCACCGTGCCGGATCCCTACGATCCGGCCAAGCGGCACGCGCCCGGCATGCTGACCACGGACCTCGCCCTGCGGTTCGACCCCGCGTACGAGAAGATCTCCAGGCGCTTCCTCGAGCATCCGGATCAACTCGCGGACGCGTTCGCGCGGGCGTGGTTCAAGCTGACCCACCGCGACATGGGGCCCCGCGCGCGCTATCTCGGCCCGGAGGTCCCCGCGGAGGACCTCATCTGGCAGGACCCCATCCCCGCAGTCGATCACCCGCTGATCGACGAGGAGGACATCGCGTCCCTCAAGGCGAAGGTCCTGGCCTCTCGCCTGTCGGTCGCGGAGTTGGTGACGACCGCCTGGGCTTCGGCCTCCACCTTCCGTGGCTCCGACAAGCGCGGCGGCGCCAACGGCGCACGCATCCGTCTTGCGCCGCAGAAGGACTGGGCCGCCAACCAGCCGGCCCAATTGGCGAAGGTGCTCGAGACGCTGGAGGGCATCCAAGCCGCGTTCAACGGCGCCCAGTCGGGCGGCAAGAAGGTCTCGCTGGCCGACCTGATCGTGCTCGCCGGGTGCGCGGGCGTTGAGAAGGCGGCGAAGAACGCCGGTCACGAGGTCACGGTGCCGTTCACGCCGGGCCGCATGGACGCCTCGCAGGGGCAGACCGACGTGACCTCCTTCGCGTGGCTCGAGCCGGTCGCAGACGGCTTCCGCAACTACCTGAAGGGCGGGCTCGGCGTGTCGGCCGAGGAGCTGCTGGTCGACAAGGCGCAGTTGCTGACGCTGACGGCTCCCGAGATGACGGTGCTCGTGGGCGGCATGCGCGTCCTGAATGCAAACGTCGGCCAGACCCGGCATGGCGTCTTCACGCGGCGGCCGGAGGCCCTGACCAACGACTTCTTCGTGAATCTCCTCGACATGCGCACGGAGTGGAAGCCGGTCTCGGCGGACGCCGACCTGTTCGAAGGGCGCGATCGCGCGACCGGCGAGGTCAAGTGGAGCGGCACCCGCGTCGACCTCGTCTTCGGTTCGAACGCCCAGCTCCGGGCCCTGGCCGAAGTCCATGGCAGTGCGGACGCGCAGGAGGGGTTCGTCCAGGACTTCGTGGCGGCCTGGAGCAAGGTGATGAACCTGGATCGCTTCGACCTGGCGTGACGCTGGCCGGACGACGGAGCCGAGGGGAGGGGATCCAGCCCTCAGACCCCATCGGCGAGCGCCCTGCTGGTCATCGCGTTCCGCTCACCAGCGACGAGCAAGGACGCCCTGGCAGCGAGGGATCAGCTCCGGACCGTCATCGACGACCTGAGGCGGCGGAGCGCCGGCACCACTTCGGCAGGAGCTCCAATTCTGCCGACGCTTGCGACCGAAGTCGCCACCCGCACCGTCATCGACGCCTGCGTTCGGGAAGGCCTGGGGGTCATCGACCGACGGGGCACGCTCATCCTCCACGGCGGTCCCGTCTACGTCCACGTCGAGGGCCACGCGACGGTGGAGCGAACTTCGCGGATTCGGCTTTTCTCCGGAAAGGCGTGCCGGATCGTCCGCGTCCTGCTCGCGCAGCCAGGGCAGCGCGTCAAACCCGCTGACCTCGCGTCCACCGCGCGAACGAGCTACGCCTTCGCCCACGGCGTTCTCGCGAAGCTCGAGAGAGATGGCTTCCTCGTGCGCTCCTCACCCCGATCCGGCTTCAAGGTGAGCGACGCGACCGGCCTGCTCAAGGCCTGGCTCAACAGCGGGGAGCGCACGGCGGTGAGCATCACGCCCTACTTCGCTCCCGACACGCGCCCCGCTGCACTGGCGGCCGCGGAGGCCGCGGCCAGGGCGAGTGGCGTCAAGACGGTGTTCACGCTCGCGAGCGCGCTGCTCCCGAGCGAGGCCTTCGTTTCGGGCCTTCCGCATGGTCTGTACGCTTCCGGCGACGGCCTGTCCGAGGTGGTGCTGATCGGAGGGCAGGTTCTCGCGGTCGAGCAGGTGGCCGCTCGTTCGCCGAACTGGAGCGCGCGGCGGGGGGCTGAGCGCGGTCAGCGCGGCAGCCTGCAGTGTCCGGGGCGTCGTGTCGAAGCGAGGGCGACCAGCGCTGCGTGGATGGCTGGGCTGAGTTACCCGATATCGTCAGGAAACCGGTCGCGGAGCCCACGAAACGCCTGAATTCCAGCGAATCCCCGTCCCCGCGGCCCCCATAGAACGTCCGAGACTGAGCAACTTCGGGGGGTGTTGCGTGCTGTGCTGAATCTTCGAGAAAAGGGGCTGTAACGGCGGGGTGTTGCGCGACTCAGTCGTGCTGCCGACCGTCGATGGCGTTGCGGTGGCGGAGAAGCGCGGAATGTTGCGTACTGGCCTGCGGGTCACCGGCCGCCGCCCGCATCGCCCGGCGGCGGCGCGGGCTGCGCCTTCTCGGGCAACAGCACCTCCACTTCCTGGATCCGCGCCTCGATCTCGGCCGGGTCGTACTTCAGCACCTTGAGCAGCTCGATCGCCTGCTCCAGGCACTCCTTCGGATCCCGCGACTCGAAGATCGGGATCCCCTCCGAGTAGCGCTCGTGCACCATCGTCGCCGGCGGGTCGGGGCGGAAGATCAGCTGGAACACGTGCCCGCCACCGGCAGGATAGAGTTGCTGCCAGTAGCTCGCGATCCTCAACAGCTCCGGCCCGAACGCGCCCTGGAGCACCGGCTTGAACCGGTGCGTCAGTTCGTACGAGACCGTGGATGTGTGTCCTGTCGGCTCACGCCGGAAGCAGACGTTGAGATCGTCCCCTCGCCGAGACAGGAGGCGCAGTGCTCCGTGGAGGAGCAGGAGCAGTAATGGAACGGGCGCCAAGTACCAGAAGGATCCAAACGGACTGACAACGTAGGCCAGGACGTAAACGCCGCCCAAGATGTACGTGACGCCTAACACCCCCTCGAGGATCTGAGGCAGCGTGCCAGTCGGTCCAAGCCCAAGCGTGACCACGCCATCCCCCACGCCGCCCCTGCTTCCGTAGAGCCCGATCCCGGCCACGTCTACGCCTCCACTACGAAGTCGCGCGTGTAGCCCTGCTTCACCCCGCTCATCGCCTTGTTCGCCCCAGGCTCCGCCTCTAGCAGACCCTTGAACGCCAGCGCGACGTTGAACGCCTCGACGAACGTCACGACGCCGCGGCCGCTCTTCGTCTCGGGCCACTTCTCCAGGGCGGCGATTGCGCGGTTCAGGTCGACGACCGTCACCCGGTGGGCGACATACTCGACCGGCTGCACCTCGAGGCGCGCGAGCTTCACCCCGTTCTTCTTCTCCACGAGGTCGATGACCAGCGTGAGGGCGTGGGCGCCCTCCTTCACCGCGATCACCGCAGTGAACTCCTCCAGGGCGCCGTAGACGACGTTGCTCCACTTGCGCAGCTCGAAGAAGAGGTTCTGGCCCGAGGCCGGGTCCGAGTAGCCGGGTTTCAGCGCGAGGAGGCGCGTGGACTGGTTGATCCAGCTCTTCGCGTCGTCGTACTCCCGGCCGAGGTAGCGCACCCCCTCCTCCGTGTAGTGGAGGTCGGCGATCGCGTCGGCATAGAGCGCCGCTCCGGCCTCCTGGTGGGCATCCGTCCCCTGGCTGTAGTCGGCGAGAAGTGCCCGGAACGCCGGGTGCTCCAGCCAGAAGACCAGGCTCTCAGCGGCGAAGTGAACGGGGAAGGCGTTGCGCCGGCACTGCTCGACGTCCCTTTGCGTCCAGGCGTCGAAGGTCCCCTGGTTCACTTGGCAGCGCTTGCCGGGGTCCTCGGAGAGTCGAAGAGCCGCTGCTTCGAGAGGGGGAACGCCGACGCGACGACGAAGTGATCCGCCGAGAACTCCGAGTCGTCCTTCGGGAAGAACTCCTCGATCGTCATCCAGGGCGAGGGATCCCCCGTGAGCCTCGAGTGGGAGACGTCGGAGGGGGAGACCCCGACCCGCTGGTAGGCCCCCTTCGTTACGGCCCAGGAGGAGAGGAGGGCGTTCCCCTTGATCACGTAGACGAACCCGTCCTGCCGAGGAAGTCCGCCTCGTCGAGGTGCTCTGCCAGCACGTCCCACATTTGCACCGTCGGCGGCGCCTGTCGCCCGTGGGTAGGCGTTTTGGTCTGCTCGGTCATCGCCCGAAGATCCCCTGGAGACGTCGTAGCGCCTCACCGGCGGACGAAGATAGAGTCGCCTCCGGGTGAAGTACAGCTGGATTCGCGTTGTTAGCGGACAGTACGAGCTCCAGGTAGACGGCACAGTCGAGCACCTCCACAGCGCCCGAACTCGGCTGACCACATCCGCCGAATCAACCGGGCGGTGGCGCCCACCGACGACCTCGGCGCAGCCGACGTCCCTGGCTGCGCCGCGCGCTTGGCTGAGACGTGCGCCGTGTCGAACTCGAGGGCAGTGCGCAACGCTGGCTGAGTTACCCGATATCGTCCGTAAGACGCTCGCGGAGCCCACGAAACGCCTGAATTCCAGCGAAATCCCCGTCCCCGCGGCCCCCATGGAACGTCCGATAATATGGATTATGGTAACTACACCCACGAACGGGATGGGTGAGCTCTGACGGCGGGCCCAGCCTCGGCTGATCGCGCACGTGCGCCACTTCGAGCAGCGGCCGTGCGGCCGTGATGATTGACGCGAGTCGCCGCCGCACTTCCCTACTTGCCGATGGGAGCCTTGGGCGCCACGCCGTGCACCCAGCCGTTGGTAGGGCGCGCCGCGATCGGAGACGGCTCGGTCGATGCGTGGGCTGCGCGCTCGCGGTCCTCGGCCGACTCGTGGAGCATGCAGAGTGTGTCGCGCGGCGCTAGCACGCGCAGCATCTTGGGCGCATCGGACGCGCAGGACAGATCGCACGGCCTCACCTGGTTGCTGCCTGCCGTCAGGTGGCTGTGGATCAGGTCGATGGTCCGCTGGATCTCGTGGCGCACGCGCTCGAGCCGCTCCATCCGCAGCTTTGCCTCCGCGACGTGTCCAGCGAGCGAGCTCTCGAGCCGCTCCGCGAACTCCCACACGCAGGAGCAGCCCTTGCGCAGCGTCAGGATGTCCTTGATCTCGCAGAGCGACAGACCGAGCTCGCGGAGGTCGCCGATGAGCTTGAGCCGCTCCAGATCGTCGTCGGTGTACCGGCGGTGCCCACCGTCGCTGACCTCTGCGGGCTCGAGGATCCCTTCTTCCTCGTAGAACCGGATCGTCCGTACCGTGTTGCCCGTCGCGCGCGCGAGATCCCCGGACGTGTAATCCGCACCCATGATGTTTGCCTAACGGGCACGCTGATTCCTGTCAACGCAACTTGTCCGATCCACTCAGATTCACTGAGAAATGTCGTGGTCGCCTGCGCGCAAACTGGATGCTGGCGGTCCATGACCTGAGCCGCCCGCTTCTCAAGCAGCTTGCGCCCTTGTCAGGGTCAAGGAATGCGCCGATGCTGCTCCGGATCGGCCCATTGGAGGGACCGGCACGGTCCGAGCAAGATGCAGCGCGCCTACCGCGAAATCGTCCGAGATGCCGCGCGCTTGTCCAGCGCGCTGCTCGTTCAGATGGTCACGCGCACGGAGTGGCGAGGCCAGCCCAGGTGCTCGACCGTCGCAGTCGAGGGGGCGTTCCTCGCCGCCCGTCCAGCGCGCGACTCGGTGGAGAAGCTCCTCTCGGCGTCGCCTGGCTTCACGCTGGAGGATCCCCTGCTCGAGCCCCGTGCGAGCGCTTCCCGGCGGGTGGGACGCTGCGAGCCGGCGCTCGCTGCCCTGCTGCCGGCGGCTGCCGACCGGCTGGGCTGGCGCTCTGCCGCCTTCCGGCTTCCGGCTGCGGCCCGGGACGTCGCGGTCCTCCGGTTCGTCGTCCAGGGACCGATCCGCGCCCAGGGAATCCGGACGCTGGAGGCGGTCGTCAGGCTCGCGGCCTCGCGGCTGGAGGCGGAGGACTGGAGACGCGTCGCGGTCGGGCGCAGCGCCGCGTACCGCGCGTTCATGGAGCACGCCGGCGAGGCGATCTTCGTCGTCGACCCCGTGAGCGGACGGATCCTGGACGGGAACGCGACGCTCCTGGAGCTGACCGGTAGGCGCGATCGGGATCTGAGGCGGCTCACCGTCGATCGCATCGTCGGTCACCCGATCCACGGCGGCCCCGGTCTCCTCGCGTGGCTGCGATCGGCCAACGTGCTGCGCGACTCCGACTCCCAGCTCCTGCGCTGGCGAGGCGACCCGGTCCCGGTAGCCCTCACCTCGGCCCGGATCGAGCTCCCCGACCGTCCAGTGCTCCACGTCATCGCGCACGATCAGACGAAGGAGCGGCGCGCCCTGGACGGGCTCCGCGACGCGAAGGACACCCTCGCAGCCCTGACGCTCTCCGGGGCGCGGTTGCTGGAGCTTCAGGAGGAGGACGCGATCGTCGCGACGCTCGCGCGCGACCTCTCCCAGCTCGGGCTCCACGTCGGGATCCTGGGCGAGGTCCCGAGCGGCCTCTCCGGCGAGCGGCGCTTCCGCTGGCGCTTCCACAGCTTCCCGGCCGAGATGATCCGCTCGGTGGAGGCGGCGCTCGGCTTCTCGCTCGCCGACCTCACGATCGATCCCGAGGAGGCGCCGCTCATCAAGAAGGTCCTGGACGAGGGGCTCACCATCGCGACCGAGAAGGTGCGCGCGCCCGTCCACGACCTCCTCGGCGGGAAGGCGCTGGAGCAGGCGCGCACCATCGGCCGCATCTTCGGCTACCGGCGCGTGGTCCTCGCGCCGCTCCGCACCGCCGGCCGGACGAGCGGCCTCCTCGCCGTGACGGCGCCCCCGGGACGCCGGAACGACCCACAGGCGATCGAGGCCTTCGCGCTGCTGGCCTCCATCGCGCTCGAGAAGGCGCGGCTCTTCGGCGCGCTCAAGGAGGAGCGAGCCCACCTCGAGTACGAGGTCGACCGGCGCACCCGCGAGCTGCAGTCCGCCGTCCGTGCGCTGGAGGAGACAGATCGCAAGAAGGACAACTTCCTCGCCAACATCTCGCACGAGCTCAGGACCCCGCTCGTCACCGTGCTTGGGTACGCCGACCTGCTCCTCGGCGAGCGGCTGGGGCCGATCCAGCCGCGCCAGCGGTCCGCCCTCTCCGTCGTCCTCTCCTCGGGGAAGCGGCTGCGCGGCTTCATCGACGAGCTGCTCGACTTCTCACGTCACGAGCTGACGCGGGAGGCGCTCCGGATGGAGCCCTTCGACCTCGTCGAGGTGATGCAGCAGGCGGTCACGGGCTTCGCGCCGCGCTTCGCCGAGCGGCGGATCCGGCCACGGATCCGCGTCGCCCATCCCCTCCCCCGGGCTTACGGCGACCGAGGGCGCGTGCTGCAGGTCCTGCAGAACCTGCTCTCCAACGCGGAGCGCTTCAGCCCCGAAGGCGCCGCCCTCCACCTGGCCGCGGCGCGGGCGCCGGGCGGGTGGCTCACGGTGGCGGTCGCGGACCAGGGCCCCGGGATCTCGAAGGAGCACATCGACCTGATCTTCGACCGGCTCTACCAGGTCGGGGACGCGACCCCCGAGGGCCGGGCCGGTGGCGCGCTCGGGCTGGGGCTGGCCATCGTGAAGGCGATCGTCGACGCGCACGGCGGCGTCGTGTCGGTCCGGTCGCACGTCGGCCACGGCGCGTCATTCCGCTTCACCCTCCCGTCGGAGGAGCGGTCCGACCTCGTCCGTTGAACCTTCCTCCCGCTACGTCGCCCCGATCACGGGGAGGCGCGGCGCCTTGAGCACCTGCGCGCTGACCGCCCCCGCCACGTTGCGCGCCACGGCGAGGAACGCCTGCGCCTGGGGGCTGTCGGGCTGCCCCGCGACGATGGGGACTCCCTGGTCGCCGCCCTGCCGGATCGCGAGATCGATCGGGATCTCGCCGAGGAAGCGGATCCCCATCTTCTCGGCGGCCTTCTTCGCGCCGCCGTGATCGAAGATCGCCGTCTCCTGGCGGCAGTGCGGGCAGACGAAGGACGACATGTTCTCGACGAGCCCCAGGATCGGGATCGAGACCTTGTCGAACATCAGCTTGGCGCGGATGACGTCGGCGAGCGCCACGTCCTGCGGCGTCGAGACGAGCACCACGCCGGCCGCCTTGACGTTCTGCGCGAGGGAGAGCGGCACGTCGCCGGTGCCGGGCGGGAGGTCGAGGACGAGGTAGTCGAGCTCGCCCCACTCGACGTCGCGCAGGAGCTGGATCAGCGCGCCGGTGACCATGGGGCCGCGCCAGATGAGCGGCTGCTCGGGATCGACCAGGAAGCCGATCGACATGACCGAGATGCCGTGAGCCGTGAGGGGCTGAAGCTTCTGGCCGTCGCTGGAGGTCGGGCGGTCGGTGATGCCGGTCAGGATCGGGACGGACGGGCCGTAGACGTCGGCGTCGAGGATGCCGACGCGCGCCCCGGTCGTGGCGAGCCCAACCGCGATGTTGATGGCGACGGTGCTCTTCCCCACCCCGCCCTTGCCGGCGCCGACGAGGATGATGTTCTTCACGCCTGGGGTGAGCTGGGCCTGCGCGACGCCGGGGGCGGACCGGACCTTCGCGCCGAAGGTGATGTCGACGGCCGTGGCGCCGGCGGCGCGGAGCGCCCCCTCGACGTCCTTCCGGATCGTCTCGCGGAGGGGGCACGCGGGCGTGGTCAGCTCGACGGTGACCTTGACCGCGCCGCCGCTGACCGCGAGCTCCTTAACCATGCCGAGCGTGACCAGATCGCGGCCGAGCTCGGGATCCTTCACCTTCTTCAGCGCCTCGAGGGCGGAGTCTCTGTCGATGGTCATGTGCGCGGTGTTTATAGCGGGCGCGGAGGCGCGTCACAACGTCCGCCTTCCGCTCTGATAGGCTCGGCGAAACAGGGGGTTCAGTCGATGCGGGTGCTGCGGCTCGAGGGCGGTCAGGTGCGGGTGGGAGGCCGGGAGCTGACCGGCCCTGGCGCGCATACATGGATCGACCTCGCGCCGACGGCCGAGCAGATCGCCTTCCTCGGCGCCCGCTTCGGGTTCCACCCGCTCGCCCTGGAGGACTGCGTCCACGAGGGGCAGCGGGTGAAGTTCGAGCAGTACGCCGACCACCTCTTCACGGTCGTGCACCGGCTGTCGCCGGAACCTGACGAGAGCGGCATCCAGTCCAGCGAGCTCCACGCGTTCCTCACCTCGGAGGCGCTGGTCACCGTCCACGCCGCGCCGATCGCCCAGGTGGACGAGGTCTTCTCGCGCTGCGCGGCCGATCCCGCGCTCTTCGGGCGGGGACCCGACTTCGCGCTCTACCTGATCCACGACGCCCTGACCGACATCCACTTCGCGCTGGTGGACGCGCTGACCGAGGACGTGGAGGAGCTGACCGACGAGGCGCTGGAGGCCGGCGTGGACTCCGACCTCCTGGAGCGGATAGTCGGCGCGCGTCGCGCCCACGCGCTGCTAAGGCGCCGGCTCGCGCCCCAGCGCGAGGTCTACTCGGCGCTGGCGCGCCCGGGCCAGGCGGTCGTCAAGGACGCCAACGCCCTCTACTTCCGCGACGTGACCGACCACGTCCTGCGCCTGACCGAGGAGATCGACTCGAGCCGCGACCTGATCGCGTCCGCCATGGAGGTCCACCTCTCCCGCGCCAACGTCCGGCTCGCGGCGGTGACCACGAGGCTGACGCTCGTCGCCACGGTCTTCCTGCCGCTCAACTTCCTCGCCGGCTTCTTCGGCATGAACCTCGAGATCCTGCCGCCCGCCATCGCGGTCCCGGTGGTCCTCTGCGCGATGGTCCTCCTGCCGCTCGGCCTGCTGCTCTTCCTCCGGCGCCGGCGCTGGGCGTGATCCGGGAGGGGCTCAGGTGAGGACGAGCCCGTCCTCCGCCCACTCGGCGTGCCCGGAGAGGATGGCGTCGAGGTTCTCCGTCCGCTCCGACGAGAGCTCGCTCACCATCTCCAGGATCTGCGGGTAGCTGACGACCAGCTCGTCGAAGGTCTTGCGCGGCAGCCGCAGGAGCGTCCCCGCCCTCCGGACCACGATCGACGCCGTCGCCGGGATCTTCCGCAGGCAGCTCATCTCGCCGAAGAGGTCTCCCTCGCGAAGCTGGCTCACGAGGACGTCCTTGCCCATCTGGCGCTTCAGGACGTCCACGGCCCCCTCGAGGATCACGTAGAGTCCGTCGGAGGGCTCGCCCTCGTGGATGATCCGCTCGCCGGCCCGGGTCTCGCGGGCGACGAACTTCGACATGATGATCTTGCGATCGCCGCTCGGGAACGGCCGGAAGACCGCGCTCGTGGCGAGCGCGTTGGCGAGGAGCCGCTGCCGATAGAAGCGGCGGATGGACTGGGCGAGCTGCGGGTGCCGTCCCGCGAGCGCCACCAGCACGTCGGGCCTGAACTCCAGGACCTCGGAGGGCGCGTCGGCGGTGACGGTCGCCGCGCGCGGCGCGCCCGAGAGCAGCGCCATCTCCCCGAAGAAGTCCCCCTCCCCCAGCCGCGCGAGCAGGATCGTCTCTCCGGCCTCGTCCCGCTTCGAGACGGTGAAGCGGCCGCTCGCGACGACGAAGAAGCTGTCGCCGCTCTCCCCTTCGCGCAGGACGGGCTCCCCCTGCCCGACGCGGTGCAGGACCATCCCCTGCATGAGCGCCATGAACGCGTCGCGTCCGAGATCCGAGAAGATCGGGATGGTCGGCAGGCCGGGGGGACGGGCCGCCGGTGGCCGAGCGGAGCCCGGTGCCTGCGCGGGTGGCGAGGCGGCTGGCTCGTCGGCGAGCGGCTCGGGGGAGACCTCGATCTCGACGGCCGGCTCCTCCAGGGGGAGCGGCTCGTCGAAGTCCATGCTCAGCTCCTCGACGATCCCGTCCAGGACTGCCTGCCCGGCCGCGCCGACGATCTGCGACAGCGCGGTGCCGCCGGCTCCCCCGGCTTCAGGTGTCGTCGGCAGCGGTGGCGGGGCGACGG
>JBAVTL010000396.1:0-1834 GCA_049696175.1 Anaeromyxobacteraceae bacterium | reverse complement strand
GGACTCGCCCGCGACGCGCGAGGTGCTGCGCGTCCTCCTCGAGCAGCAGGGCTTCCGCGTCCGGCTCGCCGCCGACGGAGAGGAGGCGCTCGCGCGGATCGGCGAGCGGCTCCCCGACGTCGTGGTCTCCGACGTGAACATGCCCCGGCGGGACGGGCTGTCGCTGGCGCGCGAGCTGCGCAAGCGCTCCGCCAGCGCGCGGGTGCCGATCGTGCTCCTCACCTCTCAGGACGACGAGGCGACCCGCGCGGCCGGCGCGGCCGCTGGCGCCGACGCCTACCTCGTGAAGTCGAAGTTCAACGCGGGGGTGCTCCTCGAGACGCTCGCCCGGATTGGCGTCGGGTCGTCGGCCTGATGACGGGCTTCACGCTCATCGTGGACGACTACGCGCTCGCGGCCCTCCCGACGCTCGACCGCGATCTCGCGCAGGCGGGCGCCTGGGTGATGCGCAGCTTCAAGGGGCTGCCCAACCCGGCGCTGCTGCGCCGCTACCCCGGCGCCGCGGTCATCGGCGGCGCCGACTGGTACGGCCTGCTCTCAAGGCTGGAGGCGGCCACCACCAGCCTCTCGTCGCCCGTCATCGCGGTGCTGCCGACGGGCTGCGCGCCGTCCGCCGAGCTGCGTGGGCCCGGCGTCGTTGACCTGGTCCCCGCGGGAGAGCCGCGCGCCGCGGAGCGTATCCTCTTGATGGCCCGGGTCCCGATCGTCTCCTCCACGCGCGCCTCGGCGCGCGCACAGAACGCCGCCGCGCACACGTCGCCCACCCCGTCGCTGCCCTCGCCTCCGCCCATCGCACGGGGCGCCCCCCTCCGCGGCGCGCGCGAGCCGCTCCCCTCTCCCAACCCGGACACGGAGCTGCTCGCGATCGCCAGCTCGACGGGGGGCGTCTGGGTGCTCGCCGCGCTGCTGCGCGAGCTGCGCCCTAGGGATCGGGCGGTCTGCGTGGCGCAGCACCTCGAGGGCGAGTTCGTCCAGTTCTTCGCCGAGTGGCTGCAGGGCGTCTCCGGCTGGCCCACGGTCGTGGTGGACGAGCCCGTCCAGTACGCCCCCGGCGTCGTCTACGTCCCCGCGGGCGGCAAGGATCTGGTGGTCGAGCGGGGGCGCGTCTCCACGGCGCCCGCCTGCTCGCGCTACGTCCCCAACGGCGATCGGCTGCTCCGGACCGCGTCGAGCGCGCTCGGCCCCCGCGCGATGGGGCTCGTCCTCTCCGGGATGGGCGGCGACGGCGCCGACGGGCTCGCGGAGCTGGCGAAGCGTGGGGGGCGCGCGTTCTGCCAGGAGCCGGCGAGCGCGGTCGTCCCGTCGATGCCCGAGACGGCCCTGCGCAAGACGCCGGGCGCCGCCTGCGCGCCGCCGGACCGGCTCGCGGCCGCAATCTGCGGGATGGCTGTCAGGGGCACCTGCTAGCGTCCGTTCCCTAACGAACACGGTGCGAAGCCTGCGGCCTCCGCAGGCCACGCTCAGGGAGCAGCGCTCATGGTCAACAAGGTCATCCTCGTCGGCAACCTCGGGAAGGATCCCGAGGTCCGCTACACCACCGGCGGCCAGGCGGTCGCCAACCTCCGCATCGCCACCTCCCGCTCCTGGACCGACAAGCAGTCGGGCCAGAAGAAGGAAGAGACCGAGTGGCATGACGTCGAGGTGTGGGGGAAGCAGGCGGAGCAGTGCGGCGAGTACCTGGCGAAGGGGCGGCAGGTCTACGTCGAGGGCCGGCTCAAGACCGACGCCTGGGACGACAAGCAGACCGGCCAGAAGCGGTCCCGCGTGAAGGTGGTCGCCGAGACGGTGCGGTTCCTCTCGACCGGCGTCCGCGGCGCTGGCGCCGGTGCGGGCG
>JBAVTL010000395.1:0-3918 GCA_049696175.1 Anaeromyxobacteraceae bacterium | reverse complement strand
GCCGTGGCTCGCAGCGCCAGCCCCGGCCGCGATCGCCTCCTTCCTGCGGACCAACGTCCAGCCGCAGCGGCAGCCGGGCTACTCCGTCGTGACCGTGGCGGTCCCGCGCGGCGAGGTCGCGGGCGTCCAGCTCTCGCTGCTCGCCGACCTGGTCCTCGCCTACGGCGACGGGACGGCCCGCTTCTCGGGCGGCGGTCAGATCCTGCTCCGCTGGGTGGCCAGCGCCGACGTCGAGCCGCTCGCCGAGCGGCTCTCGGCCGCCGGTCTCCTCCGTGACGGCGCGGGCAGCGCGGCAAACGTCGTCGCGTGCCCGGGGGCGGACGTCTGCCGGCTGGCGGTGATGAAGACCCGCGGCGTGGCGGGGCTCATCGAGGAGCAGGTTCGGGCCAGGCTCGGGGCTGCCGCCGTCGAGACGCCCCTCTCGGTCCACGTCTCGGGCTGCCCGAACGGCTGCTCGCTGCACCACCTCGCCGCCATCGGGCTCCAGGGGAGCGCACGGAAGGTGGGCGAGCGGATCGTCCCGCAGTTCTTCGTCCTCGTGGGCGGTGGGACGGGGGCCGACGGCGCCCGCTTCACCCAGCTCGCCGGCAAGGTGCCGGCGCGACGCGCCCCTGAGGCGGTCCAGGCGTTGGTCGCGCTCTACCTGGCGGAGCGGAGCCCCGGCGAGAGCGCAAGCGGCTTCTTCCGGCGTGCGCTCGACCGCGCCAGGTTCGTCCTCGCGCCGTTCGAGGCGGCGCGCGTCGAGGAGCTGACGGCCGAGGACTTCCTCGAGCCGGGCGGCGGCGGAAGCTTTGCCCCCGACGTCCAGGCGAGCGAGTGCGCGGCGTGAGCACGTTGGCTTCAGCCCCGGAGGTGACCGCGCGAATGTGAAGCGCGTAGATGGGCTCGTCCGACGGAAGGTCCGTCGCGTGAGGCAGGACCGTGGCGATTTGAGGCGTATTGCGGCCACGAAATTCCAACAGCTAAAAGGCCCCTCGTCCGGGGCGGCGCTCGGGAGAGCGGCGCTGGGAGAGGGTCGGAAGGAATCCAACATGTCCAAGTCTGCCGTGGCGGCCGTGGCCGCCCCTGGCGCGGTGTCCGATGGCCCGCGCGTCACCTCCCTCGTCTGCCGCCTCTGTGGGAAGCCAGCCGAGCCCCAGCCGGTGGCCACCTGCGAGCACTGCCTCGGCCCCCTCGAGCCGTCCTACGACCCGGCGCGCCGGCTCCCGTCCAGGGCAGAGATCGAGCAGCGGCCGCGCTCGCTCTGGCGCTACGCCGAGTGGCTCCCCATCCTGGGAGAGCCGGTCGTCTCCATCGACACCGGCTTCACGCCGCTCTTCGAGGCCCCTGCGCTCGCGAAGGCGCTCGGAGTCCGGAGGGCGTGGGTGAAGAACGACGCCGTCTCGCACCCGACCCTCTCCTTCAAGGACCGCGTCGTGGCGGTCGCGCTCAACGCGGCGAAGGCCTTCGGCCTCGAGACGGTCGGCTGTGCCTCCACGGGGAACCTGGCGAACGCGGTCGCCGCGCACGCAGCGCGCGCGGGCCTCAAGTCCTGGATCTTCATCCCCGAGGATCTCGAGGTGGGCAAGGTGGTGGGCACCGCCGTCTACGGGCCCAACCTCGTCCGCGTGAAGGGGACCTACGACGACGTGAACCGGCTCTGCGCGCAGGTCGCGGACCGGTTCGGCTGGGGGATCGTCAACGTCAACCTGCGCAGCTACTACGGCGAGGGCTCCAAGACGGTCGCCTACGAGATCGCCGAGCAGCTCGGGTGGCGGACGCCGGACGCGGTCATCGCGCCGATGGCGGGCGGCTCGCTCCTCACCAAGATCGACAAGGGGTTCCGCGACTTCGCGAAGGCGGGGCTCATCGACGGCGCCCACCCGCGGATCTACGGGGCGCAGGCGACCGGCTGCTCGCCGATCGTGAACCTGGTGCAGCGGGGCGGCGACCGGATCGAGCCGGTCATCCCGAACACGATCGCCCGCTCCATCGCCATCGGCAACCCTGCCGACGGGCGCTTCGCCGCGAAGGCCATCCACGGCTCGGGCGGCGCGGCCGCGGCGGTGACCGACGAGGAGTTGGTGGCCGGGATCCGGCTGCTGGCCGAGACGACCGGTGTCTTCACCGAGACCGCCGGCGGCGTCACCGTCGCCGCCGCCCTCGTGCTCGCCCGGGAGGGGAAGCTGAAGGCGACCGACGAGCTGGTCCTCTGCATCACGGGGAACGGCCTCAAGACCATCGAGGCGGTCCAGCCGGCGCTCCCATCCTCACCCCTCATCCCCCCAAAGCTGGGCGCCGTCGCGGCGCTCGTCGACGCTCGTTAGACTCAACACTGGAGAACGCCATGTCAGTCACCGTGAGAATTCCGACCGTGCTCGCCCGCGCCGCGGGGGGGAAGACGACCCACGAGGCGAGCGGCGCGACCGTCGGCGAGGTCGTGAGCGCCATCGCCGCGCTCCACCCCGACCTCGGGACGAAGCTCCGCGACGCGAAGGGGGAGCCCTATCCGTACGTCGTCTTCTACCTGAACGACGAGGACATCCGGTTCCAGCAGGGCTTCGCCACGCCCGTCGCCGACGGCGCCGAGATCGTCGTCGTCCCCGCAATCGCCGGAGGGTAGCCATGGCGCTCGGACGACCCGCAGCGGAGCTGCCGAAGCTCTCCAAGGAGGAGATCCTCCGGTACGGCCGCCACCTCATAATCCCGGACGTCGGGGTCACCGGCCAGCGCCGCCTGAAGGACGCGAGGGTCCTGATGGTCGGCGCAGGCGGGCTCGGCTCGCCCATCGGGCTCTACCTGGCCGCGGCCGGCGTCGGCACCCTCGGGCTCGTCGAGTTCGACACGGTGGACACGACGAACCTCCAGCGCCAGATCCTGCACGGCACCAAGGACGTCGGCCGCAAGAAGCTCGACTCCGCCCGCGACCGGATCCACGACGTCAACCCGAACGTGAAGCTGATCGGGCACGACACGCGCTTCGACGCGAGCAACGCGCTAGAGCTCGTCCGCGACTACGACCTGGTGGTGGACGGCACCGACAACTTCGCCGCCCGCTACCTGACCAACGACGCCTGCGTGCTGCTGGGCAAGCCGAACGTCTACGGGTCGATCTTCCGGTTCGAGGGGCAGGCGTCGGTCTTCTGCACGAAGGACGGCCCGTGCTTCCGCTGCCTCCACCGGGATCCGCCGCCGCCGGGAGCGGTCCCGTCCTGCGCGGAGGGGGGCGTCCTCGGCGTCCTGCCGGGGCTCCTCGGCGTCATCCAGGCGACCGAGGCGGTGAAGCTCATCACCGGGATCGGCCAGTCGCTCGTCGGCCGCCTGCTCCTCGTCGACGCGCTCCAGATGTCCTTCCGGACCGTGAAGCTGCGGCGCGATCCCGACTGCCCGGCGTGCGGCAAGCGGACGATCACCTCGCTCGTCGAGTACACGCAGCTCTGCGGCCTCGCGAGCCACTCCGACGACAGCGACGTCCCGACGATCGAGCCCTCCGCGCTGGAGCAGCGGCTCCGGCAGGGGGACCCGATCGACCTCCTCGACGTGCGCGAGCCGAACGAGTGGGAGATCGGCCGGATCGACGGCGCGCGGCTCGCGCCGCTCGACGACTTCGCGGAGACGCTCGCGACGGTCGACGTCGAGAAGGACGTGGTCGTCTACTGCAAGGTGGGCGGGCGGAGCGCGAAGGCGGTGCGCCAGCTCCAGGCCGCAGGCTTCACCCGGGTCTGGAACCTCGCCGGCGGGATCGACCGCTGGAGCCAGGAGATCGACCCCACGGTGCCGAGGTACTGAGCGACGAGGGCGGAGCGTCGAACGCTCCGTCCTCGCCTGCCTGGGGTGCAACATCCATGTCCTCTACAAGCACGTTCAGCCGCACCTCCACCACCGCACCGATCCGAGGCGCGCCGGCTGAGCCAGAGCACGCGCGCCGGCGCGCGCGGC
>JBAVTL010000394.1:0-8328 GCA_049696175.1 Anaeromyxobacteraceae bacterium | reverse complement strand
GGGTTGGCGCCGGCGCCGAGGCCGCGCGAGTTCCCCTTGCCGAGCTGGAGCTTGACCTCCGCGCGGTTGGCGGCGAGCGCCTGCACGTCGGTGTTCGCCGCGATGAACTCCACGCCCTCGAGCCGGCCCGCGACCATCGTGTTGACGGCGTTGCCGCCGCCGCCGCCCACGCCGATGACCTTGATGCGCGCCGTGTCGATCTTGTCGGTGAACTCGATCATTAGAACACCTCCCCGAGCCAGCCCTTCATCCGGTCCTTCACCTTCCGGAAGACATTCTCCTCGCGAATCTTGAAGTAGGGGCTCCCTTCCTGCTGCTTCGCGCCGTAGTGCACGAGCCCCACCGCGGTGGCGTACATCGGGCTCTTCACGACGTCGACGAGCCCGCCGATGCCGCGCGGGAGCCCCCGGCGCACCGGGATCCCGAGCACCTCCTCCGCCATCTCGGTCATGCCGGCGAGGAGCGTCGAGCCGCCGGTGATGACGACGCCGGACGCGATCGACTCCTCCAGCCCCGCCTTCTGGATCTCGTGCTGGACGAGCATGAAGATCTCCTCGACCCGGGGCTCGATGATCTCGGCGAGGATCTGGCGGGAGAGGACCCGCGGCGCGCTGCCGCCGACGCTGGGCACCTCGATGGTCTCGCCCTTGTCGACCATGGACGCGAGGGCGCAGCCGTACTGCTTCTTGATCCGCTCCGCCTCGTGGGTCGGCGTGCGCAGCCCCACCGCCACGTCGTTCGTGAGGTGGTTGCCGCCGAGCGACAGGACCGCGGTGTGGGCGATGGCGCCGTTCACGAAGATGGCGATGTCGGTCGTGCCGCCGCCGATGTCGACGAGGCAGACGCCCAGCTCCCGCTCGTCGTCGGAGAGGGTGGCGAGCGAGCTCGCGAGCGGCTGCAGGACGATGTCGGCCACGTTGAGGCCGGTCCGCTGCGCGCACTTCACGATGTTCTGGGCCGAGGAGACCGCGCCGGTGACGATGAGCGCCTTCGCCTCCAGCCGGACGCCGCTCATCCCGACCGGCTCGCGGACGCCGTCCTGATCGTCGACGATGAACTCCTGCGGCAGGACGTGGATCACCTCACGGTCGAGCGGGATGGCGACGGCCTTCGCCTGGTCGATGACGCGATCGACGTCCGACTTCTTGACCTCCTTGTCCTTGATGGCGACGACGCCATGCGACGGGAAGGCCTTGATGTGGCCGCCGGCGATGCCGGTGTAGACGGTGGTGATCTCGCACCCCGCCATGTGCTCGGCCTCCTCGATGGCCCGCTTGATCGAGGCGACGGTCGCGTCGATGTTGACGACCACCCCCTTGCGCAGCCCCTTCGACGGGTGCGTGCCGATGCCGATGATGTCGATGCCCTCGTCGGTCACCTCGCCGACGATGGCGCAGATCTTGGTCGTGCCGATGTCGAGCCCGACCAGGATGTCACCGCTGTTCGCCATGTCACAACCTCCCGAGCGAGTGGCGCGTAGCGCCCACGCCCTGCTTCAGAGCCCTCTCGGGCCCCTTTCATCCGCCTTCGCCACGGCCGGCCGACCGCCGGTCGAACCGCGACGCCCCGCCAGCCGCACGGTCACCCAGTCCGGGCGCCGCCGATTGTCGAGGTGTATTGCCTCGGGCCTCTTCCCCTCGGCGGCGAGCGCCGCGAGGACCCGCTCGAGCCGCTCCAGCTTGGCCGGGATGTCGCCGGTGCCCAGCCGCACCTCGGTCCCCTCGTCCCCGGCGAAGAGCGTGACGCCCCAGTCCGGATCGACGTGGATCTCCGAGAGCACCGCGCGCTGCGCGAGCCCGCGCTCGCTCCAGCGATCCGCGAGCGCCAGCGCGCCCGCGAGCAGGGGCTCCAGCTCCGTCTGCCGCTCCGTGAACTCGTCGCGCGCGATGCCGGTCACGAGCGGAAGGTCCAGCCCGTCCCCCGGCGCGGCCCGCTTGAAGATCCGGCCGTGCGCGTCGAGCAGGTAGAGGCCGTCCAGGTTCACCAGCGCCGCAGCGCGCCGCTCCGTGATCGTGACCTCCAGCGCCGGCGGAAGGACGCGCCGGACCTCCACGGTCGCGATCCAGGGGTGGCGCCGGAGGGCCGCCGCCAGCGCGCCGACGTCGGCGAACAGGAGGTGGTCGCCCGCGCTCACCGGGGAGAGCTCACGCAGCTCGCTCGCCGCGATGCGCGTGAGCCCAGCGAACCGGACCTCGCGGATCCGGAGCAGGTTTCCCTTCCAGCCGACCGACCAGACGGCCCAGCCGACCAGGGCGAGGGCGACGACCGCGACGGCGGATGGGACGGCGAGCGCGACGGCGCGGCGGAGCTTCGCGCGCTCCACGGCCGGATCCCTGTCGATCTTTCGCCTGTTCTGTCCCCGCGCCACCGCCCACTCCGACCCCGTCCGGCCGCCATCCCCCTCGGGCGCTTCCGGACGCTATCACCCGATGGTGGAGGATGCCTCAGGGCGGCAACGCCGCAAGTTTTATGTCCCCTGCGGAGGTGGATTGGTGTGCGCGCGGGTCCTTCCTGGACCTACCGGTGGTCGCGATATCGACCGACCGCGGAACTTGGGTTACACAAGGTCGACTCGAACAGGGAGCCACGAAGAATGCGACAGTCCCTCCTCGTCCTCATCGGCCTGGCGGCCCTCGTCGTCGCCCGCAGCACGGCGGCGGCCGACAGTCGCGTCGCTGCAGTCCCGAACGATCAGGCGGTCTCCACGCACGGTCCGTACGAGGCTGGCGCGTGCGACACGTGCCATGAGCGCGCGAACGCCAAGGATCCGGGGAAGGCGCTCAAGGTCACCAACGACCTCTGCTTCGACTGCCACGACGACTTCAAGGGAGGCTCGCCCGTGAAGCTCGACAAGAAGAAGCACCCGGGCGGCAAGATGACCTGCATCAAGTGCCACAACCCGCACAACTCCAAGAAGCGGAAGCTGCTCCTCTAATGGCGGGGCCCTACGGGCAGTGATCGTACGAAGGTCGCTGGAGCGACCCGATGTCGCATTTGTACGCGTGCCCGCCTTGGGGTACGTAATTGTGTGGAGCGCCTGATCGGGGTCAAGGTCGTCCACCCCCCATTCGGCCTTAGATCCTCCAACGCGAGCCTCTTGTGAGGGGACGGCTCGCGTGGGCGGCACCCCTCGGAGCGGAATCGAAATGAACATGCGGCTCTCGAATCTCGCGGGTCTCCTGATCTTCAGTGCCGTTCTCACGCTGGTGCCGGCCTCCTCGCGCGGGGCCGTGAAGACGGAGGTGCACAAGACCGCGCTCCGCCGCGGCGTCAGCGTCGCGCCGCTCCCCGCGGGGCCCAACGTCAAGTGGTCGCACGCGCCCTTCGAGGGTGGCGACTGCGGCGTCTGCCACGAACGGAACGACCCGAAGAGCCCGGGCCCGATCCGTCACGCGAGCGTCAACGAGCAGTGCTTCGAGTGCCACGAGGACTCCCGCGACGTGATGGCGCGCCGGTACAAGCACGTGCCCGCCGTCGAGGCGTGCACCGACTGCCACAACCCGCACAACTCGACCGAGCGCGGACTGCTGGCCACCGAGATGGTCTCCCTCTGCCTCTCCTGCCACCAGGGGATCAAGGATCAGGTGTCGAAGGCGCAGGTGAAGCACGACGCCATCACGCAGGACCGGAAGTGCTCCAACTGCCACAACCCGCACGCGGCGAACATCGAGAAGCTCCTCATCCAGCTGCCGTTCGATCTCTGCGTCAACTGCCACTCGAAGGACGGCATGACGAGCGACGACGGCAAGCCGATGACGAACTACAAGAAGTGGCTGGCGGAGAACAAGGAGTGGCACGCGCCGGTGAAGGCGAAGGACTGCTCCGCCTGTCATCGCACCCACGGCGGTGACAACTTCCGCCTCCTGGTGTCCAACTACCCCTCATCCTTCTACGCGCCGTACGAGAACAAGATCTACGCGCTCTGCTACGGCTGCCACAACAGCAAGGTCGTCAGCGAGCCCGAGACCACCACGCTGACTGGCTTCCGCGACGGCTCGAAGAACCTGCACTACGTGCACGTGCACAAGGAGCGCGGCCGCACCTGCCGCGCCTGCCACGAGGTCCACGCGTCGAAGCAGGACCACCACATCCGCGACGGCGTGCCGTACGGCCCCAAGGGCTGGATGCTGAAGATCAACTTCACCAAGCTCCCGACTGGCGGCTCGTGCGCCAAGACCTGCCACGAGACGAAGTCGTACAACAACAAGTCCCTGACCGCCGGCCCGTAGCGCCCCCCATTGAAGATGTCGGGTCGCTGAAGCGTCGGGAGGGGGACAAGGACTTCCCGTGCTCGAGAGTCGCTCACTCGCCGTCTCACTCGTCGCCCTCGGCCTCGTCGCCGCGGCCATCCTCCCGGTGCGCGTCGTGGCCGGCGGGGAGGTGGGGGACGTCATCGAGAACCTGGAGCTGAAGGCGCTCGACGGGAGGAAGATCGCCATCGCGTCCAAGAAGGCGCAGGCGAACGTCGTCGTCTTCTTCCGCACCGGGCAGGAGTTCTCGGAGGACGCGCTCAAGGCCCTCGCCGAGTGCGAGCGGGAGTTCGCCGCGAAGCCCGTCAACTGGGTCGCGGTCGTCTCCGACAACGAGCCCGTGGACCTGGTGAGGAAGCTCGTCACGAGCACGGGCATCCACATGCCGGTGCTGATCGACGGCGCGGACGCCTTCTACGGCCGGATGGAGATCCGGCTGCACCCCTACACGGTCATCCTCGACAAGGATCGCCGGGTCGCCGTGAGGGAGCCGTTCCACAAGATCGGCTACTGCGATCGGATCCGAGCCGAGCTGCGGTTCGTCCTGAAGGAGATCGACGCGGCGGAGCTCGCGAGGCTCGAGGACCCCGCGGCGGGGACCTTCCGGGTGCCGGGCGGCGTCGCCAGGCGACACCTGAACTACGGCCGGCTGCTGCTCGGCCAGAAGAAGTGGGAGAAGGCGCTCGAGCAGGCCGAGAAGGCGCTCTCGGAGGGGCCGCTCGCGGCGGCGTACACGCTCCGTGGCCTCGCGCTCGTGGGGCTGGGGCAGTGCGACCAGGCGGTGGCCGCGTTCGACTCGGCGCTCAAGCTGGAGCCGGGCGAGGGGGCCGCGACGGAGGGCCGGAAGGCCTGCGGGAAGTAGGGACCACCCGCACCCGCGGTGATGGTGCGAGGTGTGGCGTCCCGCGGTGACCACAGGATTTTCCACCGCTCCAGAGGGCGGTGCTGCCATCATCGGGGGCGTCATGTACATGCCAAGCCGCTTCACCCTGCTCGTCCTGCCGCTCCTCTCGATGGTCATCCTGTCGCCCGAGTGGGCCGCTGCCCGCGCCGAGCCCGGGACGATCATCGAGAACGTCGAGCTCAGGACGCTCACCGGCGGCAGGGAGAAGCTCCTCTCCAACAAGGTGAAGGCGAACGTCTTCGTCTTCTTCCGGCCCAACAACGAGCGCTCCGCCGACGCGCTGAAGCAGATGGCCTCCTGCGAGAAGGAGCTGAGCGGGAAGCCGGTCCACTGGGTGGCGATCGTCTCCTCCTCCGAGAACCCGGAGGAGGTGAAGCCGATGGTCGCCGCGTCCGGCATCAAGATGCCGGTGCTGATCGACGACGGAGACATCCTCTACGACAAGCTCGGCATCCGGCTCCATCCGATGGTCGGGGTAGTGGACGGCAAGTTCAAGCTCCTCGCGCTGGAGCAGTACCGGCAGATCGAGTACTGCGACATCATCCGCGGCCGCATCCAGATCGCGCTGGGCGAGGCGACGGAGGCGGACGTGGCGAAGCTCGAGAACCCCGAGAAGTCGATCATGCCCGGTGACGATCCGATGAAGAAGGCGCTGCGCGACGTCAACATGGCGCGCCGGCTCTACGAGATCGGCCAGCTCGACAAGGCGGTCGCGCGGGCGAAGAAGGCGCTCGCGATCGCGCCGGTGGCCAAGGGCTACTCGCTGCAGGCCCTCGCGCTCTCCAAGCTCAAGCGGTGCCCCGAGGCGTTGCCGCTCGTCGACGAGGCGCTCAAGATCGACGCCGCGGACGCGTGGGCTGCCGAGGCGAAGGCGGCCTGCGCCGGCAAGTAGGGGGCCGCTCCGCCTCCGCGCGTCGGCGCCTCCGCCGTCGTGCGCCGCGGCGCGGGTCCCCGGACAGTCTGACGATGGGCCAGGCGTGCTGAAACGAATCCTGATCCCGGCCCCGAGAGCGGTGGCACGCCGGACGGACCTACGCGGCAGCCGCCGCCGGGGCGCTGAAAGTCGCCGCCCTTCGCGGCCTCAGGTGCCTGAGCTCGCGGTGGATCGCCCTCTCCGTCCCCCGGACTCCCCGGGTCCGCCGCAGAGGCGCGGCCCAGCCATCGCCGCGAGCACCTGCTCGATGGGATGCGCCGTCACGTGAAGAGCCTAGCAGGCCGTTGAGAATCGCGGCTTCCCCCTTTGCACCGTCCCCTCTCCCTCATCGAGGGAGAGGGTCAGGGTGAGGGAGCAGGCGATCGCGTCGCGAGTTGCCGATGGTTGGCTCGGGCCGGATTGCAGTGAGCCGTTCAACCTCATCAAGGATCGCGAGGGCGACGAACTCCGTGGCCGCGAGGGCCGTTGATGGACGGACGGTTCGCCACGCCGGCTACGAGATCAGCCAGCGGATCCGGAAGCTGGACGAAGACCGTCGCGAGCTTCAGTAAGACCCGATTGAGAGGACAAGCTCGCGCGCAGCTCGCCGGCCACCTCGTCGCCGCCGCCGCCTACAACCTGCTCCGGATCGCCAAGCTGATGTCCGCGTAGCCGTGGTCGCCCCCTCACCCTGCCCTCTCCCCCGGTGGGGGAGAGGGGAGAGACTCTCGCGCTCTCAGGCCTTGAGCGAGGCCGAGTCGAGCAGCCGCTCGCAGAGGTCGGGGAACGGGATCCCGTTGCCGGCGGCGATCTTCGGGACGAGCGACGTCGCGGTCATGCCGGGGAGGGTGTTCACCTCCAGGATGAAGGCCGTGCCGTCCTCGACGAGGATGAAGTCGGTCCGGGTGACGCCCGCGCAGCCGAGCGCGCGGTGGGCCTTCTCGCCGTAAGCGAGCAGTGCCTTGGTGGCCGCGTCCGGGATGCGGGCCGGATAGAAGTACTGGGTCGTGCCCGCCGTGTACTTCGCCGCGTAGTCGTAGAACGCGTTGGCCGGGACCACCTCGATGACACCGAGCGCCTTCCCGTCGAGCACCGCCACCTGGCACTCCCTCCCCTTCACGTACCGCTCGACGATCACGTCCCCCTTCCAGCGCGCCGCCTCCTTGCACGCCGCCGCCAGCTCGGACTCCTGCCGCACCAGCGAGACGCCGACGGAGGAGCCCTCGTTGGCCGGCTTCACGATGCAGGGGAGGCCGAACGGGAGGTCGCCGGCGCGGATCGCCTCCGCGTCGGCCGCGGGGAAGACCCGGTACTCGCACACCGCGAGGCCGACGGAGCTGAAGAGGAGCTTCGAGAGGATCTTGTCCATCCCGATGGCGGAGGCGGTGACGCCGGAGCCGGTGTAAGGGACCCCCATCGACTCGAGGAGCCCCTGGACGCAGCCGTCCTCGCCCCAGCGGCCGTGGAGCGCGTTGAAGGCGACGGCGACCCCCTCGGCGCGCAGCCGGGCGCCGACGTCGTAGTCCACGTCCACGAGGACGGCGTCGTACCCCTTCTCCTGCAGCGCCTTCGCGATGGCGGCGCCCGTCTTCAGCGAGACGTCCCGCTCCGACGACCGCCCACCGTAGAGCACCGCCACCCGCTTCCCCGTCCACTTGCCCATGGTCCGTCCTCCTCCGGCGAATCCTAGTCGAGCCGCTCGTCCTCGGCGAAGTCGCCGACGAGGCGCACCTCGGTCTCCAGCGTGACGCCGAAGCGCTCGCGAACCCGCTCGCGCATCCGCCGCATCAGCAGGAGGACGTCGCGCGCCGTCGCGCCGCCCACGTTCACGACGAAGTTGGCGTGCTGCGTGGAGACCTCCGCGCCGCCGATCCGATCCCCCTTGAGCCCGGCCGCCTCCACGAGCCTCCCGGCGAAGTCGCCCGGGGGGTTGCGGAAGGTGGAGCCGAAGCTCCGGAGGTCGAGAGGCTGGGTCAGCCCGCGCCGCCGCCACTCCTCGTCCATGGCGCGCGCCGCCTCGGTGACGTCGCCGGCGCGCAGCAGCAGGCCGACCCGCGTGACGACCGCGCCCGCCGGCAGCCCGCAGGTCCGGTAGGCGAAGCCGAGCTCCTTGGCCGGCAGCTCGCGCAGGCCGTCCTCCGTCGCCAGCTCGACGTGCGTGACGACGTCGCGCATCTCACCAGCCCGCGTGCCGGCGTTCATCGCCAGGGCGCCGCCGAGCGTCCCCGGGATGCCGCGCAGGAACTCGCAGCCGACGAGGC
>JBAVTL010000393.1:0-6132 GCA_049696175.1 Anaeromyxobacteraceae bacterium | reverse complement strand
CGCTCCTCTCGGCGCTCGGCGCCCTCGCCGGCGGCGTGCTCGTGGCCGGACGGGCGCGCGATCTGCGCCTCCCGCTCGCCGTCCTCGTCGCGCCCTCGTCGCCGGTGCGGGAGGGGCCCTCGCCCGCGCTCAAGGCCTCCTTCGAGCTCCACGAGGGGACGCGCGTGCGCATCCTCGGCCAGGCCGGGGACTTCGTCAGGGTCCAGCTCGACGGCGGGCTCGGAGGATGGATCGCGGCCCGCGACCTGGAGCCGCTCTAGCCGTCACGCGCAGCGCAGGTGGGCCGCCAGCGCCCGGTCGCCGCCCTGCCGGAACGCCTCCAGCGCGTCGTCTGCCGGCGTGCGCCCCGACCCGGCCCGCTCGACGAGCGGCTCCAGCCAGATCCGCTCGTCCTCTCCGCCCTCGCCGCAGGAGTGCTGCCTGCAGAGCCCCGCCTTCGCCGCGTCGAGCAGCTCGCCCGCGAGGTCGCCGAGCCTGCGCCCGTCCGGCGTCTGGGCGCGGAGCCCCTCGCGCCCGGCGGCGCTCGCGAGCGCGCGACGATCGGCGAGCGACCAGCGCTTCACCGCGTCCCAGCCCCACGCGCGCGAGTCGCGGTCGTAGAGGATCCCCTTCCAGAACGCGAGCAGCGCCCGGATCATCCCCGGACCGCCCGCGTCGGTCCCCCGGACCTCGACGACCCCCTTCACCCGGACGTCGGTGAAGATCGTCGAGAGGTGGTCCTCCCAGTCCGACAGCCGCGGCCGCTCGCCCGCGATCCCGCCGGTGAGGAAGTCGCGGAACGTCCGGCCGCCGGTCTCGACGTACCGGCCGTCCCGCCGCAGGAAGACCACGGGCACGTCGAGCGCCCACTCGGCGTAGGCGCGATAGGCCCGCTCCTCGAACCCGGCCTCGAAAGGGAAGGCCGGGACCCCGCAGCGCGCGGGGTCGGTCTCCTCCCATACCTTCACCCGATAGGACAGCCACCCCGACTCCCGCCCGTCCACGATCGGCGAGTTGGCGAAGAGGGCGGTGATGGCGGGCTGGATCGCGAAGGCGACCCGGAGCTTCTCGGCCATGTCCCGCTCGGAGGCGAAGTCGAACGAGGCCTGCGTGGAGCCCGTCATCGCCATCATGTCCTCGGCCAGCCGGCCGCGGGCGGCGAGGAACGGGCGCATCACGTCGTACCGCTTCTTCGGCATCCACGGGACGGTCGCGGCCTTGCCCCAGGGGCGGTACCCGGCGGCGAGGAACTCGATCCCGAGGTCGCTGGCGATGGCCCTGCACTTCTCGAGGTGACGCTCGAGCTCGGCCGACACGGCGTGGACGTCGGCGAACGGCCGGCCGGAGAGCTCGATCTGCCCTCCGGGCTCTATCGAGACGGTGAGGCCGCGCTTCTGCGTGGCGATGACGTGCCCGTCCTCGATGAAGGGGGCGTAGCCGTACCGCTCGAAGGCTCCCAGGATCGCGCCGACGCCCGACGGTCCACCATACGGAACCGGCTCGAGCGTCCCGGCGCGCAGCACGATCTTCTCGTGCTCGAGCCCCACCTTCCAGTCCGCGCGGGGGCGCTCGCGCGCGCGAAACCACTCCGCCAGCTCCTCGACATTGCGGACTGGGGGCGACTCCACGGAGCGGGCATCGAGTGACATCCGCGGGAATCTAGTCTCGACCCGGGCGTGGCGCCACCCGCGTTGAATGCCCTTCGCGGCCACCGGCCTCGCGTGCGGCGACCGGATCCAGGCCACGATGCGGAAGACGCGGATCGCCGAAGTGTGGCAGGTTACGCGCCATCGTCTTCGTCGTCTTCACCAGCGGTCTTCATCCCTGGAAGGAGTCCACACATGCGCAGGTTCGCCATGCTTCTCTCGTTGCCTCTCCTCGTCGCCGGCTGCGCGACCACCGGCGACACGGCCGCTGCGGGCGCCACCGATGGAGGCGCTGGCGCGACCTCCAAGAGCATCCCGTTCGCCGTGAAGTGCACCCAGAAGAGCGCTGGCTGGTGCGAGGAGTACGTCGGCACCTTCGCGGCAACGGACGCCACGTACGCGACGACCGCCTGCCTCATGAAGGGCGGGAAGTTCGGCGCGCTGACCTGCCCGACGGAGGGGCTCGTGGCCGGCAGCTGCGTCCTGGATCCGGTCCCGTTCGGCACCGGGGCGACGGGCAAGCGGCTCTACGGCGCCGCGAAGTTCACCCCGGAGAGCGCGCAGGCCGACTGCACGAACCTCGGCAAGAAGTGGAGCCCGCAGCAGTAGGGACGCGGTTCGCGCTACCTCTATCAGGTTAGAGCCGGGCGGGTTGCGCGCGGTGGGGCGCCCCCCTATGCTCCACGGGTCAGCGGGTTTTCCCCGCCGCCCTTGCCTCCCGGACGCCCTCTAGAATGATCCGCCCCTTCCGAATCGTCGCGACCCTCGCGGCCGCAGCAGCGCTCTTCCTCGGCACCAGCGCACGCATCTCGAAGGCAGAGGCAGGCGCCGCCTCGTCGGTGGCCTACCGCGGCTCCGGCGCGTTCCAGCCGAAGGCCGACGAGGAGGGGCCGTACCAGCTCGACAAGCTCCTGATCGCCTCCAAGGCGATCCTGAACGTCACCGACTTCTACGTCGACCCGAGCCGCATCGAGCCGAAGCAGATGTTCATCGGCGCGCTCCAGGCGATGGAGCGGACCGTGGCCGAGGTCATGGTCGACGGCGACGCGAGCTCCGACAAGGTGAAGGTGACGGTCGGCGCCGCCTCGCGCGAGTTCCCGATCCAGGGGCTCGACACCGTCTGGAAGATGCGGACGCTCCTCGGCGAGGTGATGTCCTTCGTGCAGCAGCACCTGGTCGCCCACGAGGACCTGAAGCAGATCGAGTACTCGGCGTCGAACGGCTTCCTGCAGCGGCTCGATCCGCACTCCCTGATCCTCGAGCCGCGCCAGTACCGCGACATGAAGGTGACGACCCGCGGCGAGTTCGGCGGGCTCGGGTTCGTCATCACGATGCGGGACGGCAACCTGACGGTGGTCCGCGTGCTCCGGAACACCCCCGCGCAGAAGGCCGGCGTCCGCGCCAAGGACCTCATCAACAAGATCGAGGAGCAGTCCACCATCAACATGGACCTGAACGACGCCGTTGACCGGCTGCGCGGCAGGCCCAACACGAAGGTCGCGATCACCGTCTCGCGCGCGGGCTGGACGGAGCCGAAGCGGCTCCAGCTCACCCGCGAGGTGATCAACTACGAGACGGTCTCCCAGGCCAAGCTGCTGGAGGGCGGCATCGGCTACGTGCGGCTCTCGCAGTTCTCCGGAAACACCACGCGCGACCTCCAGCGCGCCATCGAGGAGCAGACCCGGGCGGCGGGGGGCGCGCTCAAGGGGTTCGTCCTCGACCTGCGCGGCAACCCCGGCGGCCTGCTCGACCAGGCCACCGACGTCTCGGACGTCTTCCTCTCGCGCGGCACCATCGTGAAGACGGTGGGGGACGGCTCGAAGCAGAAGGTGCGCGAGGTGCGCGAGGCGAGCGCCGACCGCGACGATCTCCCCAACCTGCCGCTGGTCGTGATCGTCAACTCCTCGTCGGCCTCCGCCTCCGAGATCGTCGCGGGCGCCCTCAAGAACAACGGGCGCGCGCTGGTCATCGGGCGTCAGACCTTCGGCAAGGGCTCGGTGCAGCAGCTCTTCGAGTTCGTCGAGCCCGGCTCGAAGGACGAGGAGGGGGCGCTCAAGCTCACCACCGCGCAGTACCTGACGCCCGGGGACATCTCGATCCAGGAGATCGGGATCACGCCTGACGTGCTCCTGCTGCCGGGGCGCGTGCAGAAGGACCAGGTGACCCACTTCGCGCCGCCCCGCTCCATGGGCGAGGCGGACCTCGACGGCCACTTCACCAACCCGGGTGGCGAGAAGGCGAGCGCCGCGGCCACGGCGCGCCGCACCGCCGAGAAGCCGGCGTACGAGCTGCGCTACGTGCTCGACGAGAAGGTCGCGAAGGGCGCGAAGGGCGCGGCCGACGGCGCCCACTCCGCAGATCTCGAGATCTCGGCGGAGCAGGCCGAGGACGAGGCGAGCGAGGCCAACCCCGACGAGTTCGTCGAGGACTACCAGATCCAGTTCGCGCGCGACCTCCTCGGGCGCGCCCCGTTCAACGCGCGCGCGAAGCTGCTCGAGGCGGCGAAGGGGCTCGTGCAGGAGCGCCGGGCGCAGGAGGAGGAGCGGCTCCGCAAGCGCTTCGCCGGCCTGGGGATCGACTGGACGGCGGCGCCCGTCCGCGGGACGCCGCGCGCGAACGTGAGCGTCACGCCGTCGGGCGATCGCGAGGTGCGCGCCGGCGACACCGTGCGCTGGAACGTCACGGTGGAGAACGTCGGCGACGCGCCCTACCGGCAGCTGCGCGCGTGGACCACCTCGGAGAAGAACTTCCTCCTCGATCGCCGCGAGTTCGTGTTCGGCACGATCCCGCCGGGAGAGAAGCGCAGCTGGAGCGTCCCGGTGAAGCTCCCCAGGGGCTTCGACAGCCGCCGCGACGAGGTCGTCGTCCACTTCGAGGGCGCCGACGGCAAGGCGCCTCCCGACCTGAAGACGACGCTCCACGTCGTCGAGATCCCGAAGCCGGTCTTCTCCTTCAGCGTGCAGGTGGACGACGCGAAGGACGGGAACGGGGACGGGCTCCCGCAGCGCGGGGAGGCCTTCACCGTCCGGATCGACGTCAGGAACGCCGGGACCGGCGCGAGCGGCGAGAAGACGTACGTCTCGCTCAAGAACCTCGGCGACGAGAAGGCCTTCATCGTCAAGGGGCGGGACGTGCTGGGCACGATGGCCCCTGGCGAGTCCAGGAGCGCGGCGCTCCAGATCGACCTGCGCAAGGGCTCCAAGGCCGAGACGCTCCCGCTGCGGGTCGCGATCGTCGACGAGAAGAACGACGAGTTCACGCAGGAGAAGGTGGAGCTCGCCATCGCCGCCGACGCGACGCCGACGCAGCGCGCCAAGGGATCCGTCCGCGTCGAGACGGCCGAGGCGCTGCTCCGCTCCGGCGCCAGCGCGTCAGCGAGCCCGATCGCGACCGCGAAGCGCGGCGCGATCCTGCCCTTCGACGCCCGCGTGGGCGACTTCTACCGCGTCGAGTGGAGGAAGGGGCGCTACGCCTTCGCCGCCGAGGCCGACGTGAAGCCCGCGGCCGGCCCCCGGCAGGGAGTCGTCGCCGCCGCCTGGCAGCACGAGCCGCCACGGATCGCGCTCGAGCCCGATCCGAGCCGCGGCGCGCCGTCCGTGGACGCCGCCGCGTTCCGGCTCTCCGGCGTCGCCACGATCCCCCCGTCCTCCGACCCCGACGCGCGGCTGCGCGACGTCTTCGTCTTCGTGAACGAGAAGAAGGTCTTCTTCAAGGTCGTCCCGGAGAACCAGACCTCCCCGAAGATGGAGTTCACGGCCGACATCCCGCTCAAGCCGGGGAACAACCTGGTGACCGTCTTCGCGCGCGAGGACGAGGACTTCCAGACGCGCCGCTCGTTCTACGTGCTGCGGCGCGCTCCGACGCAGGCGGCCCAGGCTGCCCAGAAGGCCGCGGCGCCTCAGGCGGTGAAGTAGCGGAAGAACATCGGCCTCTTCTTTAGGCATCTCACCGACCGTCCTGTAGAATTCGAAGGTCATGGCGGAGGTGAAACCGACCGCCTCCGCTGTCCCCGTGTCAGCGGAGCGCCGGTCAGGAACCGGCTTCGAGCTGCGCCTCGAGCGTGGCGGGGCCTACGTGTGCCTCGCGGACGTCCCGGTCGACGCCGGCCTCACGCTCGACGTCCTCTCGATCGAGATCCCGGGCGTCAAGTTCCCCTTCAACGTGGGCGCCGGCGCGGTCCAGTTCCGGCACGTCCTCGCGGATCTCGTCCGCGTCGAGCTGACCGCGCGCGAAGGCTGGATCGCCGACCTGCTCCGCGGGATCGACCTGGGCGCGCTCGGCGTGGAGGCGCTCTCCTGCTCGCTGCGCGACGGCTTCGCCGAGCTCTCGGGCCGGATCGCCGGCGGCGGCGGCGCCCCCTTCACGCTCCACGCCAGCCTGGTCCCCGAAGGCGAACAGGGGATCGCGGTCGTCTTCCACTCCCCGCGGCTCTACGGCCCCTCGCCGATCCCGGCTGCGCTCCTCCCTCACGTCGCCGCGCGCACGCTCGCGCCGCTCGCCAGCGCGC
>JBAVTL010000392.1:0-3609 GCA_049696175.1 Anaeromyxobacteraceae bacterium | reverse complement strand
CGCCCGCACCGGCGCCCACGAGGAGGCGGAGCGTCTCCTCGGCGACGCGCGGAAGCTCGACCCGGAGTTCCGGATGGGAGAGCTCGACCTCGTGCTCGGCAGGATGCGGCTCACGCTCGGTGACGCCGCCGGCGCCCGTGAGCCGCTCACGCGGCTCGTCGCCGCGAGGCCGGGGACCGTCGAAGGGCGTTACCTCCTGGCGCGCGTCCTCGATCGGCTCGGGGACGCGAGCGGCGCGGCGCGGCTGCGCGACGAGGCCTGGAGCGAGTACGTCCACGTGCCGCGCTTCCGCCGCCGCGAGGAGCGGCGCTACGCCTGGCGGATCCGGCCGTGGCGCCCGGCGCTCGTCGCGCTCGCGGTGCTCCTCGCGCTCTTCGTCGTCGGCCGCGCCGTGTTCGCTGCGATCGACGCGTCGGAGTCGCGCCGGCCGCGCCCGGTATACCTGGACGAGTGACCTTCGGGGCCGACCCGGGTACCATCTCCTCGGGTCCCTGAATCGGCAGGGAGGGGAGTGGAGCGTGGACCGCGCAGCGCTGCTTCCGAACGATCGCACCTGGCGGCACGCGACGATGGCGACCGTGGCGGCGGCGCTCTACCTGACGGCCCGCGGCAACTACCTCCTGTTCCACGCCATCGCCGAGATCTTCAGCGTCGTGGTCGCCTTCTCGGTCTTCACGATCGGCTGGATCTCCCGGCGATACCTGGCGGACGCCTACCTGCGCTTCGTGGCGATCGCCTACCTCTTCCTCGGGTTCCTCGACCTCCTCCACACGCTGGCCTACTCCGGGATGGGCGTCTTCGCCGATCGCTCCTTCCAGGCGAACCAGCTCTGGATCGCGGCCCGCTACCTGGAGGCGGTCACCCTCCTCGCGGCCTTCGCCTTCATGCGCTCGCCCCGGCGTCCGAGCCTGAACGCCCTCTTCGCCCTGTACTGCGCGGTCACGGCGCTCCTGACCGCGAGCATCTTCGGCTGGAGGGTCTTCCCAGCCTGCTTCGTCGAGGGGCGCGGACAGACCGCCTTCAAGATCGTCAGCGAGTACGTGATCATCGCGCTGCTCGCGGGGAGCCTCTGGCTCCTGCGCGTCAACCGGGCACGCTTCGAGCCCAGCGTGCGCAGGGACCTCGCGGCGTCGATCCTCTTCGCCATCGCGACCGAGTTCTGCTTCACGCTCTACGTCAGCAACTACGGCCCCGCCAACATGGTCGGCCACTTCTTCAAGATCCTGAGCTACGGGGCGATCTACGTCGCGTTCGTCGAGACCGGCATCGCCCGGCCCTACGCGCTGGTCTTCCGCGAGCTGGCCGACGCCAACGCCCGGCTGACCGGGGAGATCGAGGCGCGGACGAAGACGGAGCAGGCCAAGGACGAGGCGATCCGTGGGCTCAACGCGGCCATGGACGAGGTCCGGAAGCTGAGGGGGATCATCCCCATCTGCGCCCACTGCAAGAAGATCCGGGACGACCGCGGCGCCTGGAGCCAGCTCGAGGCGTACATCCAGCGCCACTCCGAGGCCCAGTTCAGCCACGGCATCTGCCCCGACTGCCTGGACCGGCACTACCCCGAAGACGTCCCCTAGCGGCTACGCCGTCTCGACCGCCCGCCTCCACCGGGCGAGCAGCTCACCGCGCGCCTCCGTGGACAGCTTCGGCGCGAACTTCCTGTCCTGCCTCCAGACGCGGCGGATCTCCTCGCGGTCCTGCCAGACGCCGGTCGCGAGCCCGGCCAGGAACGCGGCGCCGAAGGCGGTCGTCTCGATGAGCTTCGGCCGCACGACCGGCACGCCGAGCACGTCGGCCTGGAGCTGCATGAGCAGCCCGTTGGCGGTCGCGCCACCGTCCACCTTGAACACGGGGAAGTAGCGCCCGGACTCCTCGCGCATCGCCTCGGCGAGGTCGTGGACGAGCAGCGCGATCCCCTCCAGCGTCGCGCGCGCGAGGTGGGCCGCGGTGGTCCCCCGATCGATCCCGCGGATGATCCCGCGCGCCTCCGGCCGCCAGTGCGGCGCGCCGAGCCCCGCGAGCGCCGGGACGAAGACGACGCCGCCCGTGTCCTTGACGCTCCGCGCGAGCTGCTCCACGTCGGCCGAGCGGCGGATGATCCCCAGGCCGTCTCGCAGCCACTGCACCGCCGCGCCGGCGATGAAGGACGAGCCCTCGAGGGCGTAGGTCACCTCGTCGCCGACCTGCCACGCCACGGTGGAGAGCAGCCCGCCGCGCGGCGCGACCGGCTCGTGCCCCACGTTCTGGAGCAGGAACGCGCCCGTGCCGTAGGTGCACTTCACGTCGCCCGGCGTGAAGCAGGCCTGGCCGAAGAGCGCCGCCTGCTGGTCGCCGGCGATGCCGGCCACGGGGATCCCGTCGGGCAGCCCCTTCAGCCCGAGCGTCGTGCCGTACACCTCGGAGGAGGAGCGGATCTCGGGCAGGACCGACTCCGGGACGCCGAAGAGCGCGAGCAGCTCCGGATCCCACGCCCGCGTCCGGAGGTTCATCAGGAGCGTGCGCGACGCGTTCGAGACGTCGGTGACGTGGGCGCGCCCGCCGGTGAGCCTCCAGACGAGGAACGTGTCGATCGTGCCGAAGGCGAGCCGCCCGGCCTCGGCGCGCTCGCGCGCTCCCCTCACGTTGTCGAGGAGCCAGCGCAGCTTCGTGCCCGAGAAGTACGGGTCGAGCACGAGGCCGGTCCTGTCCCGCACGAAGGGCTCGCGCCCGGCCTCCTTGAGCGCAGCGCACTCCCCCGTCGTCCGGCGATCCTGCCAGACGATCGCCCGGTGGACGGGCTTGCCGGTCTCGCGATCCCACAGGCCGGTGGTCTCGCGCTGGTTGGTTATGCCGATCGCGGCGAGCTCCCTCGGCGCCACGCGCGCCTGCCGCAGCGCCTTGCCGAGCGTCGCGAGCGTGGAGCGCCAGATCTCCTCCAGGTCGTGCTCCACCCAGCCCGGCCTGGGGAAGTGCTGTGGGAACTCCTGGCTGGCGCGGGCGCGCACCCGCAGGCTGCGGTCCAGGACAAGGACCTTCGTGCCGGTGGTCCCCTGGTCGATGGCGAGCACGAACGACGGCATCCTCACCTCCCCCGGGGACCCCTCAGGCCCCCGCCTCGGCCGCGGCGGTCGCGGCGATGAAACGGTCCACCTCGTCGGCGCAGCGATGGCGCTCCACGTCGATCCCGACGAGGTGATAGCTCTCGGGCAGGACGACGACGCGCGCGGGGCCCGAGCCGAGGGCCCGCGCGAGCCGGATCGCCCCGGCCATCGTCACGGTGTGATCCTGCGCCCCCTGCACGACGAGGGCGGGGGTCTCGATGTCCGGCAGCAGCGCCTCCACGTGGCGCTGCATCCGCACCAGCTCCGCGATCGCCCCCAGCGGGACGCCGGGCATCGCCGGGTTCAGCCGGCGCATCTCTGGGTCGCGCACGTCGGAGCCTGCGGTCTTGGGGATGGTGATCGCGCCGGCGAGGGGGAGCCGCCCGAGGAAGCCACCCAGCGTGCCCGCCCGCTGGAGCTCCAGCGCTGGCGCGAGGAGCACGAGCGCGTCGACGCGATCCGGGTGGGCGTGGGCGAGCGCGCAGGCCGCGAGCGCCCCCATTGAACAGCCGACCACGAAGATCCGGCG
>JBAVTL010000391.1:0-2933 GCA_049696175.1 Anaeromyxobacteraceae bacterium | reverse complement strand
GGGAGCGACGCGGAGCGCGCGCGGGTGGCGTGACGCCTCTGAGTCGTCGGAGGGGGTGGTCGCGTTCACGCGGCGGTGGCGGCGGGGCGTTGGTCAGCGCACCGGCGTTGGCCAAGGACGCACTCGTTCCTCTTGGGTTTCACTGTCCGCTAACGCCGCTAGCGCTTGACACCTTCCGGGCCGAATCCGGCTTGCCGTGTGGTGCCCGCGCGAATGAGCGCTCCAGACCGCGCGGGCTGCGCTTCATGCAGCGCGAAAGGCGCCCGTGGGGAGGAAGAATCCCCCTGCGTGGAATGCGGCTCATACGTGGAATCCGTGCGTTTACGAAGGGTGCGGATTCGCGTGAGAGAGTGGCTCCATGGACACTGCACGCGAGCTCACCTCCCGTCTCGGCGAACGTGACCGCGACCAGACTCCCTGCCACATCCGCCGCGCCTCCGCCTCCCGATCTTGCGCTGGGTCAAGCGCTTCACCTGGGTGAAATGGTCCGGCCGCAGGAGGTGGCTCCGCTCGTCCCTCCGCCGACGCTCCCTGCGCCGACACCTTCGCCCCGCTCCGAGTTCAGGCTGGAGAGCGGCGAGATCTGTGGCTCCACCCACAGGCTTCAGTTCGACCACACTCACCCGTTCGCGCTGAGCGGCGAGTCCACTGTCAGCAACATCCATCTTGCCTGTGCGGCCCACAACCTGCTCGCGGCGCGGCGAATCTTCGGCGACGCGCTCATGGACCGGTACGCCCCCGTCCGGTCCTCGCAGACGCCTGCCGCGTCGCCTTGACGCCGGTCGTAGGCACGTGACCAGAGCGGAACCGTCGCCCCGAGGCGGGTGCGCCGCGCCCTCGCCCCCTTCCCCGTCGTTGCTCGCTTCGCGCGGACACGTCACCGCGGCACGGTTGCGCAACGGGCGCCGGATCCGTACGCGTCGGATCGATGCGGACGAAGCTCACCGCGAAGCCCGCGTCACCTCAGCCGATTCCGCACGAAGTGACGAATGCTCAGCGAGGGTTCGGGGGAGAGGGGCGAACCATTGCGACGAGGTCCTGAGCCGCGTTGACCCACGACGTTATGAATCATGAGCCCACCGGGGGAGAGGGACGCCGACAGCCCCTTCAGTACCGGTAGTGATCGGGCTTGAACGGCCCGCGCTCCGACACGCCGATGTACTCGGCCTGCTTCGGCGTCAGCTTCGTCAGCCGCGCGCCGATCTGCCCGAGGTGGAGCGCGGCGACCTTCTCGTCGAGCCGCTTCGGGAGCGTGTAGACCTTCTTGTCGTAGGCCTTCCGGTTCACCGCCAGCTCGATCTGGGCGAGGGTCTGGTTGGTGAAGCTGTTGGACATGACGAAGGACGGGTGGCCGGTCGCGCAGCCCAGGTTCAGCAGCCGCCCCTCGGCGAGCACCAGGATCCGCCGTCCGTCCGGGAAGACGAAGGCGTCGTACTGGGGCTTGATGTTCACCCGCTTCGTCAGCTTCTTGAGGCCGACCATGTCGATCTCGTTGTCGAAGTGGCCGATGTTCCCGACGATCGCGCAGTCCTTCATCTTCTTCATGTGGTCGGCGGTGATGACGTCGAGGTTACCGGTGCACGTCACGAAGACGTCGGCCGCGCCGACCACGTCCTCGACCCGGACCACCTGGTACCCCTCCATCGTCGCCTGGAGCGCGTTGATCGGGTCGATCTCGGTGACGACGACGCGCGCCCCCTGCCCGCGGAGCGCCTGCGCGCAGCCCTTGCCCACGTCGCCGTAGCCGAGGACGACGCAGAGCTTGCCCGCGAGCATCACGTCGGTGGCGCGGTTGAGCCCGTCGACGAGCGAGTGGCGGCAGCCGTAGAGGTTGTCGAACTTGGACTTGGTCACCGAGTCGTTCACGTTGATGGCAGGGAAGAGCAGCTCGCCCTTCTTCTCCATCTCGTAGAGCCGGTGGACGCCGGTGGTGGTCTCCTCGGTGACGCCGGCGCAGAAGGAGGCGACGCGACGCCAGCGCATCGGGTCCTTCTTGAGCTCGCGCCCGAGCACCTTCAGGACGACCGCGAACTCCTCGGAGTCGGCGGTCGCCGGGCTCGGCACCTTGCCGGCCTTCTCGAACTCGACCCCCTTGTGGATGAGGAGCGTCGCGTCGCCGCCGTCGTCCACGATCTGCGTCGGCCCGCGCCCGCCGCCGAAGTCGAGCGCGCGCTCCGTCAGGTCCCAGTACTCCTCCAGCGTCTCGCCCTTCCAGGCGAACACCGGGATGCCGGCCGGCTTCGCGGCCGACCCGGCCCGGCCGACTACGACCGCCGCCGCCGCGTGATCCTGCGTCGAGAAGATGTTGCAGCTCGCCCAGCGGACCTCGGCGCCCAGCTCGACGAGCGTCTCGGCGAGGACGGCGGTCTGGATGGTCATGTGGAGCGAGCCGGTGATCCGCTGGCCCGCGAGCGGCTGCCGCTTCTTGTACTCGCGCCGAACGGCCATGAGCCCCGGCATCTCCTTCTCGGCGAGCTCGATCTCCTTGCGCCCCCACTCCGCGAGCGAGAGGTCCTTCACGCGGTATTCGAACGGGGCGGCCTGCTTAGCCGGCTTCTTCGTCGCGCTCTGCTTCACGGGCTTCTTCGGGGCCATCGGACTCTCCTGGGTGGTGAGGTCGGGGGAAGGCTAGGTCAGGCGCGGCGCCCGCTCCGCCGCGCCGTCGCGACGAAGAGGGCGGGCCCCTTGGCGCCCGGCGCGGGCGGGAGGGGGCGGAAGGTGGCGTCGACGAGCCCGGCGCGCTCCAGCGCGGCAGAGAGCGGCGCGGCCTCGAAGCCGGGGTGGGACTGACCGAAGCGGCGGAGGAACTCCTCGTCCGCGTGGCGCACGTGATCGACGATCACGAGGCGACCGCCGGGCCGGAGGACGCGGGCCGCCTCGGCGAGCACCGGCTCGAGCGCCGACACCCAGCCGAGCGCGAGCAGGGCGAGGGC
>JBAVTL010000390.1:0-1909 GCA_049696175.1 Anaeromyxobacteraceae bacterium | reverse complement strand
CCCCACGGGAGGGCGGGCGCGGCTGCTCGGGGCGGCCAGGGGGACGGCGCGAGTCGGCCATGCGGGCGATTCTTTCCCGGAAACTGGCGGAAGGGAAATGTCCGACCGGAGGTTCAGGGCGGCGGCGCGGCGAGATCCTCCTCGCGCGCCCGGCGGAGCCGGATCGTGAAGCGCGTCCCCTTGCCCTCGTCGGAGTCGACCTCGATCTTGCCGCCGTGCTTCTCCACGACGCCGTAGACGACCGAGAGCCCCAGCCCGGTCCCGCGCTCCTTGGTGGTGAAGAAGGGGTCGAAGATCTTCCGCAGCCGCTCCGGCGGGATGCCGGGGCCCGTGTCCTCGAAGACCACCTCGACGTCCAGGTCTCCCGGGACCTCCCGGGTGCGGACCGTCAGGCGGCCCCCCTTCTCCATCGCCTCGCAGGCGTTCGACGCGATGTTCATGAAGGCCTGGCGCAGCTGGCCGAAGTCGCCGAGCACGGGCGGGAGGGGGGAGAGCTCGCGGACGATCTCGACCCCCTGGATGTGGGCCTGGTTGTCGACGAGCGTGAGGATCTCGTCGACCGCCTGGTTCACGTCGGAGGGCTTCATGAGCATCGGCCGCTCGCGCGCGAAGTCGAGGAGGTTCTTCACGATGACCGAGCAGCGATAGGCCTCGCGCTCCACCAGCGCCAGGTGCCGCAGCACCTTCTCGCGCCCCTCCGCGTCGAGCTCCCCGTCGTCGAGCCTCCGGATGATCAGCTTCGCGAAGGTGAGGATGCCGGAGAGCGGGTTGTTGATCTCGTGCGCGATGGAGGCGGAGAGCTTGCCGAGGCTGGACAGCTTCTCCGTCCTCAGGAGGTGCTCCTGGGCGGCGCGCAGGTCGGCCGTCCTGGCCTCGACCTGCTGCTCCAGGTTGGCCATGAGGACCTGGACCTCGTCCTCCAGCTTCCTGAGCGACCGTGTCATGTCGTTGAAGGAGCCCGCCAGGACCGCCATCTCGCCGCGGCTCCCGACCCGGATCTCCACGTCCAGCTCGTTGCGCGCCACGCGGTGCGTCCCCTCGACGAGCGCCGCCACCGGCTCGATCAGCTCGGCGCGGGCGGCGAGCCAGAGGAGCCACGCGAGCGCGATCACCGTGAACGCCGCCATGAGGAGCGTCTGGTAGCGGAAGGTGGTGACGTCGCGCTCGATCGGCGTCAGCGAGACCGCGATCTCCAGCAGCCCCAGCACGGCGCGGCCGGGGTGGTGCGCGTGGCAGGCGGCGGTCGCGCAGGTGCGCTCGTTGTAGATGGGGCTCACGGTCGCGAGCGCCCGCTCCCCCCCGATGACCTCGACGTGTCCCCGCGCCGACGCGGGGACACGGGAGATCGGTCGCGACGACGCGTGGCAGTGCTGGCACGGGGCGGCCTCGCGCGGGAGCGTGATCCCCACCTCCGTCTCGACCGAGGAGAAGACCACCCGGCCGGACTTGTCGTAGACGCGCAGCCGCATGACGCCGGGGAGCCGGCCGATCGATCCCATCGTCCGGTAGGCGTGCGACGGCACCGCCATCAGCATCGCGTCGCGCGTCGTGGCCTGGATCGCCTCGGCGAGGAGGGCGTTGGAGAGCGTCGCCTGCTGCTCGATCTGCCGCGACATCTTCGCGTCGGTCGTCGCGAGCCAGGCGAGGACCGCGACCGCGGCGAAGATGGTGGCCAGGAAGATGCGGGTCCCGAGCCGGTGGGGCCAGGGGATGTCGACCAGGGGCGCGCGGGGCGGGGCTGCGTTGGGCTCGTTCGCCATCGCGGTGCGCCCGGGTGCCCCTGCTCCGGCGGGACGCTACGGCCTGCCCGCGGGAGGATCGTCGCGGGGGGGCGCGCCCCCGCCGGCCGGGTCGGCCTTCGAGCGCAGGAGCCGCTCGGCGAGCGCCTCGAGCCGGGCGAGCGTGTCGT
>JBAVTL010000389.1:0-6002 GCA_049696175.1 Anaeromyxobacteraceae bacterium | reverse complement strand
CGGTGCGGGGTGGCGCTCCCGGCGCGGCCTCTACGAGGGCGCAGGAGAGCGTGAGGGTCGCGGAGTCGACGGCGGCGATGACCATGCTGGCGCCGTGCTACCCCATCAGCCGCGCGATGTCGTTGCGGAAGGCGAGGATCATGAGCAGCCCGAGCAGGACGAGCCCGACGTAGGTGGCCGCCTCACGGGCGCGCAGCGAGAGCGGGCGGCGCGTCACCTGCTCGATCAGCGCCGCGGCGACCTGCCCGCCGTCGAGCACCGGGATCGGCATCAGGTTCATGAGCCCGAGGTTGACGCTGACGAGGGCCATCCAGAAGAAGAGCGTCCCCCACCCGGCGGCGGCGGCGTCTCGCGACTGGTCGAAGAGCGTGATGATCCCGCCGACCGAGCGGTGGCTCACCTTGCCGGTCAGGATCCCGGCGATGCCGAGCGCGGTGACGCGCGTCAACCGCCACGTCTCGTGGACCGCCTCGACGGCGAGCTCGCCGACGCCGCGGTCGTAGCGGACCTTCGCCACCTCGAGCGTGCCGTCACCGCCTCCCGGCACCCGCTCGCCGAAGAACCCGAGGACGAGCCTCGGCACCTTCTCGCCGGTCACCGGGTCCCTTCGCAGCTCCTCGCGCGGGACCACCCGCGCGACCCGGCCGCCCGCGAGCTGCAGCTCGAGCGGAACGCCGGCCTTCAGCCCCTGCTCCAGGCCGCCGAGGTCCCGGAACGACCGGACGGGCCTGCCGTCGATCGCCGTGATCACGTCGCCGCGGACGAGCCCCGCCTGCGCCGCCGGGCTGCCGTCCTCCACGCGCGCGACGACCGCGGACACGACGTGATCGACCGCCAGGACGCTCGAGCGCCCGCCTGCGCACGTCGGGACGGCGGTGAGCCGCGTGGCGACCCGGGCGTCGGACGGACCACGCATGACCTCTACGTCCGCGGGCGCGCAGCCCGCGGCGGCGAAGGCCTTCGTGAGCTCGCCGAAGTTCGCTACCGGCGCTCCCGCCACCTTCGTCACCTCGTCGAACGGCGCGATCGGACCCGCCGCCCCCGGAGCGACCGGGGCGACCACCGCCGCCGGCCAGGTGCCCATGATCCCGAGGACGCCGCGCTTCTCCTGCTCGACGCCGTTGAAGCGGTCCTCCGCCTCGGGGACGGCCGCGATCTCCTGCCGGCGTCCGTCGCGCTCGACCGTCAGCACGAGCCGCGCGCCCGGGCTGCTCGACACCGCGTCGACGAGATCCGCCCACCAGCGCATGGTGACCGCCGGCTTCCCGTCGGCGGCGATCGAGACGATCCGGTCCCCTGCCTGGAGCCCCGCGCGCTCGGCGGCCGAGCCTGGCGCGACGGTGCCGATCGCCGCGGCGGGCGTCCACTCGCCGTTCTGCGCGAGCCCCAGCGCGAAGAAGAGCAGGACGGGGAAGACGAAGTTGGACGCCGGCCCGGCGAAGCCGATGACCATCCGCCTCCACGGCTGCTGCTCGTAGAAGCCGCGGCCGCGGTCCTCGAGCGCCGGCTCCTCGCCGGGCGCGTCTCCGGCCATCTTCACGTAGCCGCCGAGCGGCAGGGCCGAGATGCGGTACTCGGTCTCGCCCACCGTCCACCAGAGGAGGCGGGGGCCGAAGCCGACCGAGAACCGCAGCACCTTCACCCCGAGCCACTTCGCGAGGAGGAAGTGGCCGAGCTCGTGAACGGTGACGAGCCCCCCGACGACGAGGACGAATGCGCCGATGCCCAGCAGGTCCATGCTCTCTACCTAACCGATCGGCGGCCGAATCGCTTCCGCCCTTCGAAGGGGGTGGTCAACGGCTCGCGACCCGGCGCTCGGCCTCGGCGCGTCCCCAGTCGCTGGCCGCGAGCGCCTGCTCGACCGACCGGACCGGCTCCGGCGCGTGGGCCGCGAGCACCTCGGCGCAGATGGACGCGATCTCGGTGAAGCGGCAGCGCCCCCCGAGGAAGGCGGCGACCGCCGCCTCGTCAGCGCCGGAGAGGGCCGCGGGCGCGGTCCCTCCCCGCTCGAGGGCGCGGTAGGCGAGCGTGAAGGCGGGGAAGCGCTCTGCGTCGGGCTGCTCGAAGGAGAGCTGGCCGAGCCGGGCGAGGTCGAGCGGCGGCAGGTCGAGCGGGAGCCGCTCCGGGTGGCCCATGGCGTAGCTGATGGGCCCGCGCATGTCCGGCGTGCCGAGCTGCGCGACGACCGAGCCGTCCACGTACTCGACCATCGAGTGCACGACCGAGTCCGGGTGGACCAGGATGTCGATCCGGCTGGGCTCCACGTCGAAGAGCCACCGGGCCTCGATCACCTCGAGCCCCTTGTTCATGAGCGTGGCCGAGTCGATGGTGATCTTGTCCCCCATCGACCAGTTCGGGTGCTTGAGCGCCCGCGCCGGCAGGACGTCCCGCAGCTCGGAGGCCGGCACCGAGCGGAGCGGGCCACCGGACGCGGTGAGGATGAGGCGCCGCACCTCGGCCCGGTTGTGGCCGGCGAGCGACTGGTGGATGGCGGAGTGCTCGCTGTCCACCGGCAGGATCGGGACGCCCTTCGCCGCCGCGCGCGCCATGAGCAGCTCGCCGGCCAGGACGAGCGACTCCTTGTTGGCGAGGCCGACCGGCTTGCCGGCCTCCACCGCGGCGGCGGTGGAGCGCAGCCCCGCGCCACCGGAGATGGCGGCGAGGACGAAGTCGACGTCCGGGCGGCCGGCGATCTCGACCGCCCCGTCCTCGCCGGACAGCAGCTCGACGGACGCGGGGATCCTGCCGCGCAGCTCGCGGGCGGCCGCGGGATCCGCCACCGAGACGACGCGGGGGCGGAAGCGTGCGACCTGCTCGGCGAGCCGCGCGCCGTTCTTGCACGCCGCGAGCCCCACGACCTGGAAGCGGTCGGGGAAGCGCGCGACGACGTCCAGCGCCTGGACGCCGATGGAGCCGGTGGAGCCTAGGATGGCGACCCTTTTCACGGCGGCGATCCATAGCACACACGCGGGGACCCGACCCGCGGGAGCGAAGGCGGCTTGACCCGCCCGCCAGCGCGTGCAATCTCGGCGGCGGATGCGCTCAGAGAACCTCGCGGTCATGTTGACCGACATGCAGGGCTTCACCGCGGCGACCGCTCGCCAGACGCGCCATGAGAACGCGCGCATGGTGGCGCTGCACGACACGCTGCTCGCGCCGGTGCTGCGCGTCTTCCGCGGCCACCGCGTGAAGAGCATCGGCGACGCCTACCTCGTCCTCTTCTCCGCCCCGACCCGCGCGCTCCTGTGCGGGATGGCGATCCAGGATCGGCTCTGGGACTACAACCGGCGGGTCGAGCCGGACCACCGGATCGAGGTCCGGATCGCCGTGACGCTGGGCGAGGTGACGCTCGTCCGCGCCGGCGGGACGCAGGACGTCTACGGCGAGGCGGTCAACCTCGCCGCGCGCATCGAGCGCGAGGCGACCGCCGGCGAGATCTGGCTCTCCGAGGCGGCGTGGCTGATCGCCGACCGGGACGAGATCGGGATGGAGGAGATCGGCTCCCGGACGCTCCGCGGCATCGCCGAGCCGGTCCGGATGTTCCGGGTGTCGCCTGCGACTGCGAACACGCCCCCGGGCGTCCCGGTCGACCCGATCGCGGAGCCACCCTACGGGAACGCGGCGCTCACCCGCGTGCGGGGGCTCAGGCCGGTGGATCCCGCGACGCTCTCGGGGGTCGAGTCGCCCGAGGGCGGGCTCGACCAGCTCGCGAACCGGATGGGACGCATCCAGGACTCGTTCCTCGTCCGCGCGGCCGTCTTCCTCGCCGCGCTGGCGGCCGCCGCGTGGCTGGCGTTCTGGTTCTTCTCGCGCTCGCCGGAGCGGCTGATCGCGCGCGCCCGCTTCGAGGAGGCCGCCGTCGCGATCGACGCGGAGGCGCGCGAGCTCCCGAAGGACGATCCGCGCGTGGCGTGGCTGCGCGGGATGCTGGAGGTCGCGCGGGCGGACGCCGGGCGCCCCGTGAACCTGGTCCGCGGCTTCGACGAGCTGGCGTACGCCGCCAGCAAGGACCACTCGGGCGCGCTGGAGCTGCTCGAGGAGCAGGGGAAGTCGCCGTCGTGCGAGCGCCGCAGCTACGCCGCGCGGGCGCTCACCGTGGCGGAGACGAAGAAGGGGATCCCGGCGCTGAAGGCGATCTCGAAGGCGGACCCGCCAACCCCCGAGCCCCCCACCGCGCTCGGCAGGTTCAAGCGGGCGCTGGGAGCGGACGGCCACTGCACCTCCGGCGACGTCGCGCGGCGGACGCTGGAGAGGCTGGAGGGGGGGAGGTAGCCCTCCTGGAAGTCCGAGGCGTGGCGGCCGCTGGAAGTTGCACGTACAATGCACGACATGGCACGTGCGCGCGCGAAGGACGAGTCGAACATCACCATCCGGATGGACCGCGCGACCCGCGAGAAGCTCACCCGCCTGGCTGAGCGGCGCGGGCTGAAGCTGGGCCCGCTCCTCCGCTCCCTCGGGCTCGAAACGGCGGAACAGTACGAGGCCGCCGACAGGCTGCGACGCCAGCTCGAGAAGATGGAGCCTGACGAAGAGGGCGCCGTCGAAGGGCTGAAGCGGCGCCGTGCGGAGCGCAGCCGGTGAAGGTGATCGACGCGTCGGCGCTGATGGCCGCGGAGCGTGGAAGCGTGACCGCGCGCGCCGCGATCGACAAGGTGCTCGCGAACCCCCGGGACGCCGTCCTGCCAACTATCGCCCTCCTGGAGTTCCGGTCTGGCACGAAGGTCAAGGGCGAATGGCGCGCCTGGCTGGAGCAGCTCCAGACCGCGGTGCGCGTGGTGCCGCTCGACGAGGACGCGGCGCGCATCGGCGGCCGGCTCGCGCGCCACATGGCCCGGCGTGGGTTCAAGCTCCACTCGGCAGACGCCGCGGTGCTCGGCTGCGGCGCCTCTCGCGGCGCCACCGTCGTCCTCACGGCTGACGGCGACTTCGACGGCATCACCAGGGCGTTCGGCGCCGACGGCGCCCCCTTCACCGTCGAGCGCGTCGCTCCGAAGTAGCGCGGGGCGCCGCTCGACGATCGACCGGTCGCGCGCCCACCTCCGCACCACTTCGACGGCGACGCCGGCCGCCGTCGCCACCACCTTCACGCCAGGCCCCTCCCCGTCGAAGATCAGAGCGCGAGGCGGCGGAGGCGACGGGGACCGATCCGCTCGTTTCATCCCCACGTGCGTGGGGAGCGCAGCACCGACAACACGTCGTCGCCCCACCAGTCCGGTTCATCCCCACGAGCGCGGGGGAGCCGCGACGGTGATGACGGCGCCGACCTGGATCGGGGGTCGATCCCCGCGAGCGCGGGGGAGCCACCTTACGGAAAACTCCCAGCGCCTTGATTTCGGGTCGATCCCCGCGAGCGCGGGGGAGCCCGGTCAGCGACGCGCCATCCAACGTTATCAAGAGGTCGATCCCCGCGAGCGCGGGGGAGCCGCGAGCGCGACCCCTGCTGGCCCCTGCGCTCGGGGTCGATCCCCGCGAGCGCGGGGGAGCCTGGAGCGAAACCGTCTACTACTCCCGCGACTAGGGTCGATCCCCGCGAGCGCGGGGGAGCCACCGGACGCGCCGATTTCCCGTCTTGTGCGCCGGGTCGATCCCCGCGAGCGCGGGGGAGCCATGGGGACACACCTTCCGCTTTGGCTTTGCAGGGGTCGATCCCCGCGAGCGCGGGGGAGCCCACCGGCAGCGCAGGCGAGCGCTGGCCCGCCACGGTCGATCCCCGCGAGCGCGGGGGAGCCCTCACCACTCGCACGACCGCCCGAGCCACCATGGGTCGATCCCCGCGAGCGCGGGGGAGCCTCTCCCCAGCGCCTCGATGTCGACCGTATCCAGGGTCGATCCCCGCGAGCGCGGGGGAGCCCGGCCCGTGCCCGCCGGCGCCGACGTCGAGGGGGGTCGATCCCCGCGAGCGCGGGGGAGCCCCAACGCTGGCGTCGCCGCATTGCGTCTTAGCGGGTCGATCCCCGCGAGCGCGGGGGAGCCTCGCGCGCATGGTGTGCGCGGTCCGGGGG
>JBAVTL010000388.1:0-2094 GCA_049696175.1 Anaeromyxobacteraceae bacterium | reverse complement strand
CCACATGGGGGCGGTCGCGGACGCGGCGGCGGCGCGGGCCGGCATCGATCGCGCGGCGCAGGACGAGTTCGCGATCCGCTCGTACCAGCTCGCCCAGCGGTCGATCGAGGCTGGGATCTTCGACGAGGAGATCGTCCCTGTCCGCAAGAAGGCCAGGAAGGGGGAGGAGGTCGTCGCGCGCGACGAGGAGCCGTACCGGGTGGAGCTCGCGAGGCTCCCCCAGCTCCGGCCGGCCTTCACTGAGGGGGGGACAGTCACCGCGGGGAATGCGTCCACCCTCAACGACGGCGCCGCGATCGCGCTCCTGGCGAGCGGCGACGCGGTGCGGTCCCTGAAGCTCGCGCCGAAGGCGCGGCTCGTCGCGACCGCGACCCACAGCATGGCCCCCGACCACTTCACCGACGCGCCGGTCGGCGCGATCGAGGCGGTCTGCAGGCGGGCGGGGCTGAAGCTCGCCGAGATCGACCTCTTCGAGATCAACGAGGCCTTCGCCCTCGTCCCGTTGATCGCCATCCGCGAGCTGCGGCTGCCGCCCGAGAAGGTGAACCCGAACGGCGGCGCCGTCGCGATCGGTCACCCGATCGGCGCGAGCGGCGCCCGGCTCGCGGCGACCGTCGTGCACGAGCTGCGGCGGCGGGGGCTGCGCTACGGCCTCGCGACGCTCTGCATCGGCGGCGGCGAGGCGGTGGCGGCCATCTTCGAGCGGGTCTGACGACCGCGCGCGGCAACCCAACGGAGGGGAGGACCCGATGATCGAGAAGGTCGGCGTGATCGGCGCGGGGCAGATGGGCGGCGGCATCGCCCACGTCTTCGCGCAGCATGGCTACGAGGTGGTGCTGCACGACGTCGCGGAGGCGCAGCTCTCCCGCGCGAAGCGGCTCATCGGCGAGAACCTGGAGCGCCAGGCGAAGAAGGGGGCGGTGGACGCCGGCGCCATCCCCGGGATCCTCGCGCGCATCACCCCGGCGCAGGATCTCGCCGCCCTCGGCGGCTGCGCCCTCGCGGTGGAGGCGGTCACCGAGCGCGAGCCGCTCAAGCTGGAGATCTTCCGGAGGCTCGACGCCGCGCTGCCGAAGGGGGCGATCCTCGCCTCCAACACCTCCTCCATCCCGATCACGCGCCTCGCCGCGGCGACCGGGCGGCCGGAGCGGGTGATCGGGATGCACTTCATGAACCCCGTGCCGGTCATGGGGCTCGTGGAGGTGATCCGGGGGCTCGCGACGAGCGACGCGACCTTCGACGAGGTGGCGGGGCTCGTGAAGGCGCTCGGGAAGGAGCTCGCGGTCTCGCAGGACTACCCGGGCTTCATCGTGAACCGGATCCTCATCCCCATGATCAACGAGGCCGCCTTCGTCGTGTACGAGGGGATCGCCTCGCCCGGGGACGTCGACAAGGGGATGAAGCTGGGGACGAACCAGCCGATGGGGCCGCTCGCGCTCGCTGACCTGATCGGCCTCGACACCGTCCTCGCCATCATGCGGGTGCTCCACGACGGCTTCGCCGACCCGAAGTACAGGCCCTGCCCGCTGCTCGTGAAGCTCGTGGACGCCGGGCGGCTCGGGCGCAAGTCGGGCCATGGCTTCCACTCCTACGCGAAGTGAACGCGGCGCCACGAGCGGCGCCCAGGGGCCACAGGAGGACAGATGGAGGCGACCCGTGAGCTCTACTGGAACGTCGGCCGCGGGGTGATCGCCCCGATGTACGCCGTCGCCTTCGCGGCGATGGCGGTGGCGGCGTGGGGGATCCGGGAGCGGGTTCGGGTCTACCGGCTGGGCGCGCCGGACGGGCGGCTCCGGCCCCTGGGAGCGCGGCTCGCGAGCGCCGTCCGCGCAGTGGTGGGGCAGGGGACGGTGCTGCGGGCGCTCCTGCCGGGCGCCGCACACGCGCTGCTGCTCTGGTCCTTCCTGCTGCTCTTCGCGGGGACGCTCCTCGTGATGGCGCAGGCGGACTTCACCGCGCCGCTGCTCGGCGTCACCTTCCTGCGCGGGGGGCTCTACCGGCTCTTCTCGCTCCTGCTCGACGCGGCGGGGCTCGTCGCGATCGTCGCCCTCGCCGTCCTCGCGGCGCGCCGCCTCGCGCTCCGCGGGCGGCTCG
>JBAVTL010000387.1:0-5583 GCA_049696175.1 Anaeromyxobacteraceae bacterium | reverse complement strand
CGCTCCGCCTGCGACGCGGCGCTCGCCTCCTCGCCGGGGTACTTCCCGGCCCTCGTCATGCTCGCGGAGCTCTCGACCGAGGCGGGCGACAAGGTGGGGGCGGCCACCTGGTACGCGCAGGCGGTGGAGGCCAGCCCGCGCGACCGTCCGCTCCGCATCACCCTCGCGAAGCTGCTCACGGAGAAGGGGGACGCGGCGGGCGCGCGCGATCAGTGGAAGGCGGTGCTGGCGCTCAAGGTGGAGCCCGAGGCGCTCGTCTCCTACGCGGCGGCGGCCCGCGCGGCGGGCGACGTGAAGGCAGAGGAGTCGGCGATCGAGCGGCTCTCGGCGGTCGATCCCGGCGCCGCGGAGTGGAAGCGGGTCGCGGAGATCCGGCTCGCAGGCGGCGACGTCGTCGGCGCCGAGGCGGCGCTGCGCCGGATCCTCACGCGCGACCCGAAGGACCCCGGCGCCAACGTGTCGAGGGGGGCGATCCAGGAGGGGAAGGGCGAGCTCGAGGCGGCCGTCGCGAGCTACCGCGCCGGCGGCGAGGCGGGGCGGGCCGCGCGGCTGGCGCTGGAGCAGCGGCTCAACGTCGAGCCGCTCACGCGGCCTAACATCGGGGCGCTCCAGAAGGCGGCGGGCGCGCTGATCGAGAAGACCTACAAGGCCCGCGTCGTCGAGTGGCCCAACCTCGCGGGCCACCTCAAGATCCGGGTGACCACCGACGCGGCTGGGGCCGCCACCCTCGTCGAGGTGCTCGAGGACACGGTCGCGGATCCCGCGGTCCGCGCCTGCGCCTACTGGAACCTCCGCGATGCCACCTACACGCAGAAGAAGCCCGGCCGCTACACCTTCGTCTTCGCGCTCAGCCCGCCGCGCTAGCCCGCGCGCGCCGCGCGTGCGGACCGGGCTGGACCTCCTCGTCGCCGGGCGCTTTCGCGCGCTCCGCGGCCGCAGGGTCGGGCTCGTCTGCAACCCGACGACGGTGGACGCGCGGCTCCGCCACGCGGCGGACCTCTTCGCCGCAGCGCCGGGGGTGAGGCTCGAGGCGCTGTTCGGACCGGAGCACGGGGTCCGGGGCGACGCGCAGTACATGAAGTCGGTCGGGAGCGAGCGCGATCCCCGCACTGGCGTCCCCGCCTGCTCGCTCTACGGCGACACGGCCGGGAGCCTGAAGCCCTCGGCGGAGCAGCTGGCCGGGCTCGACCTGCTGGTCTTCGACGTGCAGGACGTCGGCGCGCGCTACTACACGTACCAGGCGACGATGATGCTCTGCATGGAGGCGGCGGCCGCCGCCGGCGTCGCGTTCATGGTCCTGGATCGGCCCAACCCGATCGGCGGGCTCGCCGTGGAGGGGCCGGCGCTGCGCGCCGGGTTCGAGAGCTTCTGCGGGCTCCACGACCTCGCCGTGCGCCATGGGATGACGGTCGGTGAGCTTGCCACGCTCTTCCGCGCGGAGCGGGCGCTCGACCTCCGGCTCGACGTGATCCCCTGCGAGGGCTGGCGGCGCGGGATGGGGTTCCGCGCCACGGGGCTGCCCTGGGTCCTCCCGTCGCCCAACATGCCGACGCCTGAGACCGCCCTCGTCTACCCTGGCATGTGCCTGCTCGAAGGGACCAACCTGTCGGAGGGTAGGGGGACGACGCTCCCGTTCGAGCTTTTCGGAGCGCCGTGGCTGGACGGCCAGCGGCTGGCCGAGGCGCTCTCGGCGGACCGGCTCCCGGGAGTCCGCTTTCGCCCCGCGAGCTTCGTGCCGGCCTGGGACAAGCATGCGGGGGCCCGCTGCCACGGGGTGCAGCTGCACGTCACCGACGCCGGCGCGTTCCGCCCGTTCCGGACCGGCCTCGCCTGCGTCGCCCGCGCGAGGGAGCAGGATCCGCGGCGCTTCAGCTGGCGCACCGAGCCGTACGAGTTCGTCGAGGGCGTGCTCGCCTTCGACCTGCTGTGTGGCTCCGCCCGGGAGCGCGAGGCGATCGAGGCGGGCGCGACCCCGGCGGCGCTCTTCGCCAACCTCGGCGCCGAGGAGCGCTCCTTCTCCAGTCGCCGGGCGCCCTACCTCGCGTACGGTCGGTGAGGTAACTTCCTCCGCTCTCGCTGGATGATCGACTCGATGCGGATACCGGGATGGAGTTGAGATGACGGCGTCGAAGGAGATCGCCCTCCTGGGCGGGTCGTTCAACCCGCCGCACGTCGGCCACGCGATGGCCGCCTGGTGGGTGCTCGCGACGCAGCCGGTCGATGAGGTGTGGCTCCTGCCGTCCTTCGTTCACCCGTTCGGGAAGCCGCTCGCGCCGTGGGCCGACCGGGTCCGGATGTGCGAGCTCGCGGTAGGGGCCATACGCGGCGCACGCGTCTGCACCGTCGAGGCGGAGCTGGAGCGGGATCCGCTGGTGGGGAAGACCGTCCGGACCCTCGAGCACCTCATCGCGAAGCACCCGGGATGCCGGTTCGCCCTCGTCGTCGGAACGGACCTCATCCCGGAGACGAGCAGGTGGTACCGGTTCGATCGGGTGAAGGAGCTCGCGCGCGTCATCGTGGTCGGGCGACAGGGACATGAGCCGGTCGCCGGAGCCCCCTCGATGCCCGCCGTGAGCTCAACCGCCATACGCGAGGCGATCGCGGTGGGTGGGGATGTCTCCGGGCTGGTGCCGCGCCTCGTCGGCGAGCACATCGCGCAGCGCGGGCTCTACCGCATCGGCTAGCTCGCCTGCGGCAATTGGCCGCAGGCTGTGGATGTTATCCTCCACACGCGTGGGGGCGGCCGTGGGTCCGGGGCCGCGAAAGGGAACCCGATGCTGCGAAGGCTGTCCGCCGACACCGCCACAGTCGTCGGCTGCGCGCTCTCCTGGGGCGTCGCGCTCGGCATCGTGCTCTGGCTCGACGCCGCCTTCGGCCTGCGCGCGTTCGCGCGGGGTGGCTGGGAGCTCCTCCCGGCCGGCGCCTTCGTCTGCGGAGTGCTCGCGGGCTCCGGCGGGTTCATCGGGCTCGCGCTCTCCAGGATGCGCCCGACCCCGTTCGGCGTCGCGCTCCCGGCGCTCGTCGGCGCGTCGGTCCCGGTCTCGTTCTACTGGCTGCTCTGGTATTTCGGGCCGGTCGGAGTGCACGTCCCGCCGAGCGCGACGGTTCCGCTGATCGAGTACCTCGGCGCCGCGCTCTCCGATCCGGCATTCCACCCGAGCGCAGGGGCGGTGACGCTCCAGTTCCTGGGGGCGTTCATCGGCGGCGCGGTGACGAGCGTCGCGGTCCTCTGGGCCGACGCCTGCCCCCGCTGCAGCGAGTTGATGAGCGGCGCGGGTCAGCTCGAGCGCTGCGTGGACGACGCGAGCCAGCTGACCCGGATGAGCTCGGCGGGGCTCGACGAGCCGGCCTACGTCTCGATGCTAGCAGCCCTCGAGCACCGGACTGGCGGCATCATCCGCGTGAGCGCGGTCCTCAAGATCTGCAAGCAGTGCGGCATGGGCGAGATCGTCGAGCGCCGCCGCCAGCGCACGAGCCGTGGCTGGGGACGCCCGACCGTGCGCCGCAAGTACGGCGCGCGGGCCCCGGCGCTGGTCCGCTGGTTCATGCCGGCGGTCAACACCGCGACGCCGGTCGAGCCCCCGGGCGGCGACGGAGCCGTCCGGCTCGACGGCCGCACCTAGCCGATCCGGTCGAAGCGGAGCGCACCCTCCAGGGCCTCGACGCCGACGTCGTCGCCGGCGCCGAACTCGCCTGAGAGGATCCGCTCAGCGAGGGGCCCCTCGACGAGCCGTTGGATGGCGCCGCGCATCGGGCGCGCGCCGAGCGCGGGATCCCAGCCGCCGTTGGCCACGAGCAGCTCCACGACGCCGGGACCCGGGCTGAACCGGATCCTCCGCTCGGCGAAGAGCCGGTCGGAGGACTGCGCGAGCAGCTTCCCGGCGATGCGGGCGACGTCGTCGCGGGTCAGGGCAGGGAAGACGAGCCGCTCGTCGAGCCGGTTCCAGAGCTCGGGCGGCACCGCGCTCCGGGCCGACTGGAGCGCGCGGTCCTCCCGGGGCGCGTCCCGGTCCGAGGCGCCGAAGCCCATGGCGCCGCTCGTCTTCCGCGTCGCCTCCTCCGCGCCGAGGTTCGAGGTGAGGACGACGACGGCGTTGGAGAAGTCCACCTGCCGCCCGCGCCCGTCGGTGAGCCGTCCCTCCTCGAGCACCTGGAGGAGGAGCATCTGGACGTCCCGGTGCGCCTTCTCGATCTCGTCGAGCACGACGACGCAGGACGGCCTGCGCCGGATGGCGTCGGTGAGCTGTCCGCCCTCGCCGTAGCCCACGTAGCCGGGGGCGGCGCCCACCAGCTTCGCGACGCCGGTGGCCTCGACGCACTCGCTCATGTCGAGCTGGATCATCGCGTCGCGCTCCCCGAAGAGCGCCTCGGCCAGCGCCCGGGCCAGCTCGCTCTTCCCGACGCCGGTGGGGCCGAGGAAGAGGAAGGAGCCCATCGGCCGGCGCGTGGCGAAGCCGGCGAAGTTGCGCTTCACGACCCGCGCGATCTTCGCGATCGTCTCCTCGTGGCCGACGATCCGCGTCCGGACGGCGGCCTCGAGCCCCAGGATGCGCTCGCGGTCGGAGGCGAGGAGGCGCGACTCGGGGAGCCCCGCCATCTTGGCCACCACCTTCGCGATCTCCTGCGCCCCGACCTCCTCGCGCCGCTCGCGGCGGGCGCGCGACCCGGCGAGGTCGAGGACGGCGACCGCCTTGTCGGGCAGGAAGCGGTCGGTGATGAAGCGGGCGGAGAGGGACGCGGCCGCCTCCAGCGCCTCCGGCGCGTAGCGGACCGCGTGGTGCAGGGCGTAGTGCGGCGCCAGCCCCTTCAGGATGGTGACGGTGTCGGAGATCGACGGCTCGCGGACGAGGACGGGCGAGAAGCGGCGCTCCAGCGCCGGGTCCTTCTCGATGTGCTGGCGGTACTCGTCGTGGGTCGTGGCGCCGATGCAGGGGAACTCGCCGCGGGCCAGGGCGGCCTTCAGCTCGTTGGCCGCGTCCTGCGGCCCCTCGCCGGTGGAGCCCGCCCCCATGAGCGTGTGGATCTCGTCTATGAAGACGACGACCTTCCCCTTCGCCCGCCGCACCTCCTCCTTGATGCCGTTCAGCTTCTCGGAGAAGGAGCCGCGGAGCTGCGTGCCGGCGACGACGCTCGCCATGTCGATCTCGACGAGGATCCGGTCGCGGCCGTGCGGGTCGGCGAGCAGCCGCTGCGCGATCCCCTCGACGATCGCGGTCTTGCCGACCCCCGGCTCACCGACGAGGAGCGGGTTGTTGGTCCGCCGCTTTCCGAGGACGTCGATCGCCTCCTCGACCTCGCGCTCCCGGCCGACGAGCGGGTCGAGCTTCCGCGCGCCCGCCAGCTCGGTCAGGTTCCGCCCGAGCGACGAGAGCCACGGGAACTCCTTGGGATCGAGGGCGTGCTGTGAGCGGCGCTGCCTCGGCTCCGTCGCCCCGCCGGAAGGCTCCCGCTCCCCAGCACCCGTCGGGGACAAGGCAGGGGTGGCGGTGGGCGCCGCCGTCAGCGGCCTCGTCAGGTCCGGCGCCCTGTCGAGCGGCCGGCTCGGCTCCCGGTCCAGCTCGGCGTCGCCGCCCGGTGCGGGCG
>JBAVTL010000386.1:0-3540 GCA_049696175.1 Anaeromyxobacteraceae bacterium | reverse complement strand
AATTCGCAGGGGACGGGAGCGGGGCAGGCGAAGCCGACGCAGTCGAACCACGACTGGGGATACGCGTACGATCCCGCCCATCCGCACCGAGCGCTGAAGATCGGGGAGACGCTGCTCGCGTACGACTTCAACGGGAACACGACGCGGGAGTGCCGCGACCACGGGGACCCGACCTGTCAGGTGGACCACGACCACCTGAGGGAGCTCTCCTGGAACGAGGAGAACCGGCTGACGTCGGTCGTCGAGGGTGGCGGACGCCATGTGACGAGCTTCCTGTACGACGCCGCCGGTCAGCGCGTGGTGAAGCAGGGGCGAGGCGGGGACAGCATCACGATCGGGCAGTTCTTCAACCTGAAGGGGAAGATCGCGGCGACGAAGCACATCTTCGCAGGCGAGACGCGGCTCGCGTCGAAGCTCCTGCCGCCGCCAGGATGGGACCAAGGGCTCGTGCCGTTGCCGACGGCGCCGACCACTGCGACCACCACGGCGACCGTACTCCCCGGCTGCGACCCGTCGAGCGACTCCCCGAACAAGTGCCCGCCACCGGGAGCGCCGCCAATCGCGTACGGAGTGGACACGACGACGGTGCGACCGGAAACGTACTACTACCACGCGGATCACCTTGGCTCGACGAGCTGGGTGACGGACCAGAACGGGAAGGTCCACGAGCACGTGGAGTACTACCCGTACGGCGAGGTCTGGTGGGAGCCGAAGTACGACCGCGACGGCGCGGGCGTGAAGGGGCAGCAGTTCCTGTTCACGTCGAAGGAACTCGACGAGGAGACGGGGCTCTATTACTTCGGGGCGAGGTATTACGACCCGAGGAGGGCCAGGTGGGAGAGCGTTGACCCGCTTCTTACGCTACCTGTTGGTAGGCTCGATCAGACCAGCGCGCAATCGAGCGATCCCAAAGCTGCCATATCAGGTAATCCGGCTCGGCTCTCAGGGACCCTCAATCGCTACGGATACGCTCTGCATAATCCGCGTACCTACACCGATCCGGATGGTAGGGATACCTTCAGGCAGAACAGAGATATCGGTGAGGATGAGGTAACGTCAAATGCGGATCCGTTGTCCCATACGTTTATCTTCACGACGAATCCCAATGGCACTCTGAATCATACGTATAGCTGGGGAAATACAGCCAATACTCGTGGATGGAACAAGGATCAGCCCGAGGACCGAAAGGCTGCGGTGAACGCGCTTGAGCGGGCAGGGGCCGCCGAGAGTGGCGGGATCTTGGACAAGCTTAGCTTGATAAAGAACTGGCTCTTTAAGGTTGGCGACTCAACCCTAGACCCTTTTGTTGACGAGGCATTCAATTCGCTGAACCAGAAGCGGAACGAACATAGGAATTTGGGTGCTGCGAGGAACTGCAAGACAGAAGCCCATAAGCTTCTGCAGCGCGCATACTGGCTCAGAGAGCAAGCCGCGCTTGAGCAAAGGCGACAGCAAGACTCTGGAACGCGGGATGATGCTAAGGGCAAGGACGGGAGCCGTCCATGAGGGTTCTGGTCCTCTGTCTATCAGTCGCCATTCAAGTGGGTGCTGAAATCCTGTTCTATTGGATGCGCGTGCGCAAGCTGAGTCCGTTCGCCAAGTGGGACGCTATTGTGTTTGGCGTGCCGCTGATGGTAGGTGCGACTTCCTTCTTTGCGGTAATTCGGTCTGGCCGCGGGCCAAGTGGTCCGCTTGTTGGCAGCATCGTGCCCGCAGCGCTGTTGGCGATGGCGATGGGACTGGTAGTGGAGGTGATCGCGATGGCTATTGCGTTCGATGTCTGGGGTACATAGGCGACCCGCGCTCCAGATCGGGGAGACGCTGCTCGCGTACGACTCCAACGGGAACACGACGCGGGAGTGCCGGGACCACGGGGACCCGACCTGCCAGGTGGACCACGACCACCTGAGGGAGCTGAGCTGGAACGAGGAGAACCGGCTGACGTCGGTCGTCGAGGGCGGCGGGCATGCGTATCGGAACGAGACGACGGGTCAGGTCGTCGAGCCTAAGACGAAGTTTCAATAGACCAGAGTACAGGTACGGACGATGCCGAAGCAGGAGATCGTTTCCATCGCTCAGCAGATACTTGCCGGGGACATTGATCCAGTGGAGGGATGTCGACGGATAGTTCAGTGTCAGGGCGTGCTGACGGAAGACGACAGGCGTGATCCTGACTTCATGGTAATTGTGGGGATGGAGTCTGAGACGGACCATTTTACGTCGGGCTCAATTAGAGACAAATGGGACAAGGAGGCCCTTGAGGTTCAGGATCGCGAGCGCCGAGCCTACCTGAGTGCTAATGGGATCCAGTTGCTGGCCGCGTGTCGGGCTATTGTTGACAAATGGTCGTAACTCGCGGGCGATGGCCAGAGGGCCCATAAGGACCCCCTATCGAGAGCATTAAGAGCAGTAGAACGCACGGAAAGTGACGCAATGATCGCAACGAATGGCCAGGGCGATAAACGGATCGGCGACCGCGAGGCCGTCATGCTGACTCTGCGATGTGTCCCGTAAGGGAAGCCGGTTGGAGGCGACGATCGCGATGAGTCCGGGGAGAGTGACCTGCACATGAACAAGCCGTTCTTGCTCGTCGTCATCGTCCTTGCCGCCGGCGCAGGCTACTGGGCCGGCCACGCCTCCTCGCCGAAGAGCGTCCTCGACTCGACCGGCGACGGCGCCGTGGTTGCCCGCTTCTCGGGCCATGTCCTGCGCGTAGGCGACGTGGAGGCGCGTCTGCGCGCGATGCCCGACATGGTGCGCGCGCGGCTCCGGGCGCCGGAAGCGCGCAAGGGGCTCATCGAGGATATGGTCCGGGAACAACTCTTGGCTCACCTGGCCGAGGAGAAGGGCTACCAGCGCGATTCCGAGCTCGCGAAGCGCTACGCAGAGGAACTGGGGAACGTCTACCTCGAGAAGGAGTTCGAGGAGCCGGAGCGGAAGAAAGCGCCGACGGAGGACGAGCTGCGTAAGTACTTCGACGAGCACCACGCCGATCTGGCGCGCCCCGAGCGCGTGCGGATCGCGATCATCGGCTTCAACGTCTCGAAGGCGTCGGACCGGGAAGGGAAGCGGGCGCTCGCCCAGCGTTCGCTATTGGAGGCGCGGGCGAAGGCAAGCGACTACTACGCCTTCGGGAAGCTCGCGCGGGCCAGGTCGGGGGACGAGCGGACGCGCGCGTCGAGCGGGGAGCTTGGGTTCGTGAGCCGCGAGGAGCTCGGAAGCGGATACGGCCCGGAGCTGGCGAAGGCGGCGTTCGGCTTGACGAAGACCGGCGAGGTGGGGAGCGCTGTCGTCGAGAGCGCTGGCGCCTTCTACGTAGTGAAGCTCCTGGGGCGTGAGGCGGCGTACGAGCCGAGGTTCGAGGCGATCCGGGACGCGCTCCAGGCGCGGGTCGCGAACGAGCGGCGGAGCGCCGATCGGGAACGGTTCCTTGACGACCTCTGGAAGGCGGCCGACGTGAAGATCGACGACGACGCGGTGAAGAAGCTGGAGCTGGCCTCGTCACCGCGCCGGTGACGTACCAGGTTCGGGGAGCCGAGT
>JBAVTL010000385.1:0-9754 GCA_049696175.1 Anaeromyxobacteraceae bacterium | reverse complement strand
ACCCACGGGCAGGTCGAGCGCCACCTCGACGGCGCGAGGCGCCACCGGCCTCCCGAGCCTGCGGAGTCCGTCGGCGACCAGGCCGGCGTCGAAGGAGAGGTGATCGGCGAAGCCGACGACGGCGATCGTGCCGCTGAGCGACGCGAGATCCCCCTCCGCCTGGGCGCGCTGGCAGAGCGCGCACGGGACGACGATCCCGATCGGCGTGACGAGCCACCGGCTCCGCTCGGTCCGAGGCGCGTAGAGCTCCGACAGCACTCGGCCAGCGAAGGCGAGCGCCTCCGGGAGGCGCTCCAGCGCCGGCCCCACGACGGCGTACGGGTGCTCGGGGTGCATGGAGGCGATCCGCCGGGCCGCCTCCAGCGGTCCGCCCCGTGTCCCGGGCGGATCGCCTGGCAAGCCGTTGTCGTCGCTGGCGACGGTGACGCCACCAGACGAGAGGGCGGTGGCGCCGGGGGAGCGCCGGACGAGGACCACCCTGGCGCCTGTCTCCCGCGCGGCGAGCGCCGCGATCGCGCCGGCCATTCCGCCGCCGAGGACGAGGACGTCGGCATCCAGCGGGAGTGGCGCGCTCAACGGAAGCCTCCCGGCCCCAGGGAGCTGCGCAGCAACTCCTCCTGGACCACGCTGCTCCCGGAGAGGACCGCCCGCCGCTCGCGCCAGCCGGCGTCGAGGAGATCCGCCAGCTCCGCGCGGATCTGGTCAGACGACCAGCCCAGCTCCCGCCCAGCGAGCTGGGCCGCGATCCGGGCGCAGTCGAGCCCGCCGCAGGCGCCGGCGGAGAGCTTGATGCGCCGCCGGAGATCCTGCAGCCGGCGCACCTTCTCGTGCCGCACCGAGTGGAGCACCTCTGCCGCGAGGATCCCCTCGGAGCGGCAGAGGACGAGACCGAGCCGGGCGTCGTCGCGGACCAACCGCAGCACCTCCAGCGCCCGGCTGCCGTGGCGCTGGACGAGCCGGGCCGTGATCCCCGCGTCCACACCGAACTCGACGGCGAGCGCGGCTGGATCCGGCACCGCCTCGCCGCCGGGGAGCGGCTCGGAGTGCGTCCGGCAGGCCACCGGCCGCCTCCCGAGCCGTGACAGGATCCAGTCGGCCGCCTCCTCGGACTGGGCGCGGTAGCTCGCCAGCTTCCCGCCGACGATCGAGAGCAGCCCGTCGAGGCCGTCGGCGGCGCCGTCCACCAGCCGGTGGTCTCGCGAGAGCGCGTCCTCGTTCGGCCCCCAGTCGTAGAGCGTGGTCCGCAGGCCGCACCAGGCCCGCACGATCCTCGCGCGCCGGATGCCGGGGACCAGCGCCTCTACCGCCTCGACGAGGTACTCCACCTCGTCGTGCGTCGCCTCCAGGTCGTCGGGGTCGCCGTAGTAGTCGTCGTCGGTCGTGCCGATGATCGACTCGTCGCCGTGCGGCATGACGAACATCTGCCGCCCGTCCACCGCGGTGCAGAGGACGCCGTAGTTCGACCAGCGACGGTCGAGCGTCAGGTGGACCCCCTTCCCCGGCCGCATCGCGACCTTCGCTCCCTGCCGCCGCGCGAACGCAGGCGACCAGGCGCCCGTCGCGTTGAAGACGACCGGCGCGTAGGCCTCCCCCTCCTCGCCCGTGAGCGCGTCGCGCCAGACGACGCCGCGCACGCGGCCGTGCTCGGTCAGGAGCCGCCGCCCCTCGGTCCAGCCGTGGACCTCCGCGCCGTGGCGCTCCGCGGAGAGCGCGTTGAGCAGGCAGAGCCGGAAGGGGTCGATCCCCCACTCGTCGAACGTGACGGCGCCGTGGAGGCCGGGAAGGAGCGAGGGCTCGAGCTCGTAGAGCTCGCCGGCCGAGAGGCGCGTCGAGGGCTTGCCCCGCTTCAGCGGCTGGAAGCGGTCGTACGCGCCGAAGTAGGTCTCGTAGGCGTACCAGGTCGCCCGCTCCCAGAGCGACGCCCCCTCCCGCTTCGAGGTGAAGGGCATCAGGAACGGGATCCGGAAGAGCAGGTGCGGCGCGATCCTCTGGATGTAGCCGGAGTCGCGGCAGGCGAGCGCGGTGACCTGGCGGTCCGCGACCATGTAGCGGACGCCGCCGTGGATCATCCCCGAGCTGTGACCGCTGGCGCCGTCGCCGAAGTCGGTCTTCTCCAGGAGGAGCACCGAGAGGCCGCGCATCGCCAGGTCGCGCGCGGTCCCGGCGCCGTTCACCCCGCCGCCGAGGACGATGACGTCGAAGTGTCCCCCCGCGCGGCTCACCTGGGCGAGTCTACCCCGGAAGCGTGGGGGCGCGCGTCCCCGGGGCTACTTGTTCTCGGCCGTGCTCTTCACGTAGAGGTCGCGGAGTTGCTTCCCGTCCACGTCGCCGGGGGCGCCGGTCATCAGATCGGTCCCCTTCTGCGTCTTGGGCCAGGCCACCACGTCGCGGAGCGACTCGGCGCCGGTCAGGAGCATGACGAGCCGGTCCATGCCGAGCGCGATGCCTCCGTGCGGCGGGGCGCCCATCTTGAGCGCGTCGAGGAGGAAGCCGAACTTGTTGCGGGCGTCCTCGTCGCTGATCCCCATCGCCTTGAAGACGCGGGCCTGCACGACAGGATCGTGGAGCCGGATGGAGCCGCCGCCGATCTCGAAGCCGTTGAGCACGCAGTCGTAGCGGTAGCAGTAGACCTTGCCCGGGTCGGTCTCGAGGTACTGGAGGTTGTCGTCGTGCGGGCGCGTGAAGGCGTGGTGCGCGGCGGCCCACTGCTTCGACTCCTCGTCGTACTCGAAGAGCGGCGGGTTCACGACCCACAGGAAGTTCCAGCTGCCGCCCGAGCCGTACTCCGGGATGAGCCCCAGCTTCTTGCCGAGGTGGAGCCGGAGGTTGGCCATCACGGTGTGGACGACCGCCTCCTTGCCGAACTGGAAGAAGACCATGTCGCCGGTCTTCGCGCCGACGGCGGCGTTGATCTCCTGGCGCAGCTCCGGCGTGATGTTCTTGGCGAGGGGCGACTGGGTCCACTCGCCCGTCTCGGCGACCTTCGCCCGGGCGAGCCCCTTCGAGCCCATCCCCTTCACGAGCTCCTCGAGCTTCTCGAGGTCGGTGCGCGAGAGGGCGTGCTTCGCGGGGACGACCATCGCCTTCACGATCCCCTTGGCGTCCACCGCGTCCTTGAAGAGCGGCACGCCGCCGCCGTCGTGCTTCCGCACGAGGTCGGTGAGGACGACGTGGGGCAGCCCGAACCGGAGGTCGGGCTTGTCGTTGCCGTACTTCTCCATCGACTCGTCGAAGGCCATCCGCGGGAAGGGGCGCGGGATCTCGACCCCGAGGACCTCCCTCCACAGCGTGACGATGATCCCCTCGATCACCTCGAAGATGTCGTCCTGCGTGACGAAGGACATCTCGACGTCGATCTGCGTGAACTCGGGCTGCCGGTCGAGCCGGAGGTCCTCGTCGCGGAAGCAGCGGACGATCTGGAAGTACTTGTCGAAGCCCGCGATCATGTAGAGCTGCTTGAAGAGCTGCGGGCTCTCGGCGAGCGCGTAGAACTTGCCGGGGTTGAGGCGGCTCGGCACCAGGAAGTTGCGGGCGCCGCCCGGCGTGTACTTCACCATGAAGGGCGTCTCGAGCTCGAGGAAGCCCTTGTCCGTGAAGTAGTTGCGCGTCAGGTGGTTCACCCTCGCGCGGGTCATCAGGGTCTTCTGGAGCGGCGCGCGCCGGAGGTCGAGGAAGCGGTAGGCGAGCCGCTTCTCCTCGGCGGTGTCGATCTTCTCCTCGATCGGGAACGGCGTCGGCTCGGAGCGGTTGAAGATCTCGACCTCCGTCGCGTGGACCTCGATCTCGCCCGTCCTGAGCTTCGGGTTCACGTTCGCGCCGCGCGAGACGACCTTGCCGCGGATGCCGACGCAGTACTCGAGCCGGATCTTCTCCGCCTGCTCGTGGACGACGGGGCCGGCGTCCTGCTCGAAGACGACCTGGGTCACGCCCTCGCGGTCGCGCAGGTCGAGGAAGACCGCGCCGCCGTGATCGCGCCGGTTGTTCACCCAGCCGAAGAGCACGACCTCCTGGCCGAGGTCGGCTGCGGTGAGCGCGCCGCAGGAATGCGTGCGCTTGATGTCGGCGATGAAGCGGGCCAAGGCAACCTCCGGGTGAATGAGAACCGTGGAGCTAACATCGCGGAAACCTTGACGTCAAGGAAGAGCGGGCGCTCCCGGGAGCCGGCCGGCGCGGAGCGCGGCGCGAGCGCCTCGATCGGCCCCCGAACCGCTGGAACCGAGCGGCGATTTCTGTTACTTCGCGGTGCCATGAGCCGAATCTACAAGTCGCTTCCTCCCAGGGGCACGGCCGTCGGCATCGCGTTCTCCGGCGGCCTCGACACCCGCTGCGCCGTCGCCTGGATGTCCGAGCAGGGGATGGCGGTCCACGCCTACACCGCCGACCTCGCGCAGCCGGACGAGGCCAACCCGGCCGACATCCCGCCGGTCGCGCTGCAGCACGGCGCGGTGAAGGCGAAGCTCATCGACTGCCGCGAGGCGATGGTGCGCGAGGGGATCCTCGCGATCCAGGCCGGCGCGTTCCACCTGAGCAGCGGCGGCAAGAAGTACTTCAACACGACCCCGCTCGGCCGCGCGGTGACGACGACCGCCATCGTCCGCGCCATGCGCGAGGACGGCGTCCACGTCTTCGGCGACGGCTCGACGCACAAGGGGAACGACATCCAGCGGTTCTACCGCTACGGCATCCTCGTCGACCCGCAGCTCCGGATCTACAAGCCGTGGCTCGACCAGGCGTTCGTGACCGCGTTCGGCGGCCGCAAGGAGATGAGCGAGTACCTCGAGCGGCGCAAGCTCCCCTACAAGATGGGGACCGAGAAGGCCTACTCGACCGACGCCAACGTGCTCGGCGCGACGCACGAGGCCAAGGACCTCGAGCGGCTCGACTCCAACATGCGGATCGTCGCCCCGATCATGGGGGTCGCGCACTGGAAGCCGGAGATCGCGGTCAAGGCAGAGGAGGTCACGGTCACCTGGGAGAACGGCCAGCCGGTCGAGCTGAACGGCCAGCGCTTCCCCTCCCCGTACGCGCTCTTCCTGGAGGCCAACAAGATCGGCGGGCGCCACGGCCTCGGCATGAGCGACCAGATCGAGAACCGGGTCATCGACGCCAAGAGCCGCGGGATCTACGAGGCCCCAGGCATGGCGCTCCTCAACCTCTCGTACGAGCGGCTCCTCTCGGCCATCCACAACGAGAACACGATGGACCTCTACTTCACCCTCGGGCGCCGGCTCGGCCGGCTGCTCTACGAGGGGAAGTGGTACGACCCCGAGGCGCTCATGCTGCGCGACGCCCTCACCCGCTGGATCGCGACGGCGGTCTCGGGCAAGGTCACCGTCGAGCTGCGGCGCGGCGACGACTGGACGATCCTCGACACCAAGGCCGTCTACATGAGCTACGCTCCCGAGAAGCTCTCGATGGAGCGGGTCGCGGATCCGGCCTTCACGCCGGAGGACCGGATCGGCGCGCTCGAGATGCAGAACCTGAACGTGGGCGACAACCGCGACCTGCTCCTCCACCACCTCGACTCGCTGCGCCGCCTGGGCGCGGGGCCGGGCGGGCCGAGCCTCGCGGCGCTGCTGGGTGCCAAGGAAGAGTAGCCGGAGCGGCGTCACCGCCGGGGGGGGGGTCAAGGGGGATGAGCCAGAATCGCGAAGCGCCTCCGGGCGGGCGGCGCCAGTTCGCCGCGTACCTCGCCGTCGGCGTGCTCAACACGGCGGTGGGCTACTCGATCTTCGCCCTCCTCGTCTTCCTGGGGTTGCACTACACGCTGGCCGTCCTCCTCTCGACCGTCCTCGGCGTGGCCTTCAACTTCCAGACGATCGGCAGGCTGGTCTTCGGCAGCAACGACCCCTCGCTCGTCTTCCGGTTCGTCGGGGTCTACGCAGTCACGTACGGCCTGAACGTCGCGGGGCTCCGCGCGCTGCAGGCGAGCCACCTCGGCCCCTACGTCGCCGGCGCGCTCCTCCTCGCCCCCATGGCCGTCGTCTCCTTCTTCCTGCACCGGGGCTTCGTCTTCCGGCGCGAGGTGGCCGGACAGTGACACTGATCAGCGTCGTCGCGCCCTGCTTCAACGAGGAGGCCAACGTCGAGGAGCTGGACCGGCGGATCCGCGAGGTCTTCGCGGCGCTGCCCGGCTACGACTACGAGCTCATCTTCATCGACAACGCGTCCACCGACCGGACCGTCGAGAAGGTGAAGACCCTGGCGGCGGGCGACGAACGGGTGAAGCTGATCGTCAACGCGCGGAACTTCGGCCACATACGCTCCCCCGTCTACGGCATCCTCCAGGGGGCCGGCGACGCGGTCGTCCTGCTGGCCTCGGACCTGCAGGACCCGCCCGAGCTGATCTCCGACTTCGTCAAGCGGTGGGAGCAGGGCTACCGGGTCGTCCTGGCCATCAAGACGCAGACCGAGGATTCGGTGATCATGCGCGTGGTCCGAGCGGCCTACTACGACCTCGTGAGCCGCCTCTCCGAGATCGAGCTCGTGCGCGACAACACCGGCTTCGGTCTCTACGACCGGGAGGTCGTGGACACGCTCGCGCGCATCGACGACCCGTACCCCTACCTCAGGGGGCTCGTCTGCGACATCGGCTTCGAGGCGGCCAAGGTGCCCTTCGTGAAGCCCGCGCGCCGCAGGGGCATCACCAAGAACAACTTCTACACGCTCTTCGACATGGCGATGCTGGGGATCACCAGCCACTCCAAGGTCCCGCTCAGGCTCGCGACGATGCTCGGCTTCGCCATGAGCGCGCTCAGCTTCCTCGTCGCCTGCGTCTACCTGGTCTTCAAGCTCCTCTTCTGGAAGGAGTTCGCGCTCGGCATGGCACCGCTGGCGGTGGGGCTCTTCTTCTTCTCCTCCGTCCAGCTCTTCTTCATCGGCGTGATCGGCGAGTACATCGGGAACATCCACACGCAGGTGCTGAAGCGGCCGCTGGTCATCGAGAAGGAGCGGGTCGGGTTCGACAAGCGCGTGCGGGCCTTCAAGGAAGCCCGGCGGATCGCGGGCTCCGCGCACGAACCCCGGAGCTAGGGGACTTCGCCTCCGCACGCGGTCAACATCGGCGGCCGGCAGCCCGACGCGACACGCAACTCTACGCTGGCGCTACCGAGCGCTCGCTCGACTGACTTGGAATGGAAGGGGAATGCATGGCAGGCAGCCGACCATTGACGGTCAAGAAGGGGGCCCTATTCCTGATCCTCCTAACGCACCTCGCCGCGTGCAGCCTGTTCACCAAGGGGCTCGCGAAGTACCTGTACTCGCTGTATCGGCTCCACGTGACCTACGAGTACGCGGACTGGACCAAACCCTGGGTTCACCAAGAAAAACCCATGGAGTTGATGTGGTTCGTTCTGTCCTTCGCCTTCCTTTACTGCTGCCTCTTCGGCTGGGCCTTCGTCTACAAGAAGCTCCTCTCCACGGACGACGACGGCGGAGATGACGGGCTTCTCCCCCTGCTGCTGATCAACTCCTCCTGCCTCCCGGTCATTGGAGTCCTCGCCAACCGCAGGGAAGGGATCACCGGCGCCGGAGTCGCGGCGTCGGCGATGCTATTCGCCGTCATGATCCTGACGATCGGCCTGCTGCTTGATAGGAGGATGCGGAGCCGCCTCTCGCGGCTCTCAACGTCGCTGAGACGCCTTCTGGCCAGCCTGCTCCCGAAGTCCGGAAAGTTGCTGACCGTCGTCTTCGTGGTCGCCGTCCTGCTCCTCTCCTATGACCTCCTCGGATTGGCCTTCGGAGGCAAACTCGTCCTGACGAACGAGTTCGTCGAGGTGTCGGAGGAGACCATCATCGACGGCAAGCCCTTCGACAACCACGAGTTCATCAAGAGGAATCTCGCCTACCCCCAGTTCTCCTCCGTGAACGACTTCCTGGCCGCCGAGTATGCCCAGATCGCCGCCGATCAAAGCCTCAAGGCGGCCAGGAAGGCTTTTCTCAAGGGCCATGACCCCACCGTCAAGAAGTTCATGGATCTCAACGCCAATGAGTTCAAGTGGCAGTTGATGAACCGAAGCTTCGATCTGCACAACAACCAGACCATGAACCCCTTGAACGCGTGGATGCTCGGGGTTCCGCTCCGCGAGACTCACAACCTGTACGGGCTGATCATCCCGACGCTTTCGCGCCTGTACTTCAGGTTCGTCCACTTCAGCTACGACAACTGGCTCCGCCTCGCGTTCTTCCTCGAGTGGATCTACTTCATCTCCATACCCGTAGGGATCTACTTCTACACGCGATCCAAGGAGCTGGCCTTCGCGGTCTTCGTGACCTTGGCGGGGGTGTCGTTCTACGGGATCTACCAAGGTTACTTCTACCTGGTGAACGCCCAGATTCCGATCAATCCAATCCGGCATGGGCTGGACTTCCTCGCGATGATCGCGCTCGGAATGTGCGTCAAGAGGAGGGACACCCTCTCTGTCGCGCTGCTGGGTGCGACCTGCGTCCTCGCCATCATGCTGGGGGATCACTTCGGCCTCGCCACTACCGCGGCCTCCGCGATCACCCTCTTCATCCTGTATCTCTCGGAGAAGAGGCCCGCCAAGGACCTGCTGATGCCGATCCTGGTGGTCTGTTTGGCGCTGGCGTCCTTCAAATACAGCAACCTCAACGACAACAACCCGAGCGTGGCGTACTTCCTGGACGGCTATTTCTCCTGGCCGGCGCGCGACATCATCACGAGCCTCCTCTTCTTCTACTCCTTCATCTACCTGAGCCTCTTCTATCTCTACAACAAGGGATTGGCCAACAGGAACTGGTACCTCGTTCTGTTCCTGGCGCTCTATTCCAACATGCTGAGCTTTCACTACGTGTGGCACGGAGTGAAGTCCGACTTCGTCGCAATCACCGTCCTCAGCATCCTGGTCCCTTGTCTCCTCAAGCTCGCATTGGACTCCTTCGGGCTGGGGCGCTACGGCGCTCCAGCGCTGCTCGCCGTCTCCCTGGCGACCTTTCCCGTGAACTACCATTCGTTCCGCGTCTCCAAGAACGAGTACTACAGGGAGGTCCAGGGCCACACGGTCTACCAATGGAACCTGGAGGCGGCCAGGTTCAAGACGACGATGCCGCCCGGTTACTTCAGCAACTCGATAGACCTGATCAAGAAGTACTCCGCCAATGACGACGGCATCTACATGATCTCGAAGTACGACTACATGCTGCCGGTGCTGGCGAGAAAGCGCTCCAGGATGCTGTATCCCAACCTGCCGTACTTCCTGGTCACCTCCCGGGAGGTCGGCGACATCAACAGGCAACTGGAGGCCGAACGACCGAAGTTCATCTTCGTGGACTCCGACGTGATGCTTGACGGCCAGCTTTGGACGGTCAACAACTTCATCACCCTGTCGACCCAGTCCTTGTTCAACGAGAATCAACTCAGGCTCTCCAGGCTGAACGAGCTGAAGAATATCTTTCTCACGGCGCGAGACCATTACCAGCTCGTAGAAAAGGGCAGGTTGATCGACGTCTACGCGAGGAGGGACCCCTCCTGAGGCCAGACTAGGGCACCGTGGTCGAGAGGGCGCGCAGATCCTTGAGCTTCAGCTGCAGCCGCCGGACGCCGTCCCACTCGTCGAAGCCGATGGTGAAGGCGGCCTCCAGCTCGCCCGCGCAGGCGCCGAGCCGATCGCCCATCCCGAAGCCGATGGCGTCCACGCCGCCGCCGAGCTGGAGCTTGAGGTGGCGGCCCTCGGCGCCGAGGGTCCGCGCGCGCCTCGCCGGGCCGCGCAGCGCCCAGACCGGCTCCGGGTGGCCC
>JBAVTL010000384.1:0-10204 GCA_049696175.1 Anaeromyxobacteraceae bacterium | reverse complement strand
GGGCGGCGCTGGGCTCGGCGAGGCCCGCGGACCGGCGCTCGTCCTGCTGGCCGGCACCGCGACCGCCGCCCTCAACCCCTCGGACACGTCTCCCCTCCGACTTGCGGGCAGCTTCCTCGCATCCCTCCTGGGCCTCGGCTCCTCGCAGGGCACTGGCGAGATCGCGGGCGTGGTCGGAGTCCTCCGCGGCGCCGTCGAGGAGCTCCACGCCCCGGCGCTCGCCGATTGGACGCGGCCGTTCGGCGTCCTCGTGCTCCTCGCGCTCGCCTCCTTCGCGCTCCACCGCTCGCGTCATTGGGGACGCGAGCTCGCCACCGTCGCCGCCTTCGCCTTCTTCGCGTCGACCTCGTTCCGCTTCGCCGCCATGGCCAGCGTGGTGGCCGCGCCCGTGGCGGCGCGCAACCTCCTCGGGTGGCTCGACTCGATCGAGCTGCCACATCCCCGCCTCGCCCGGCTCGCGACCGCGCTCGCCGTCGTCGTGGGGCTGGGACGCGCCGTGACCGCGCCGACGCTTCCGCTCCAGCCGCTCTCGCTCGCCCTCGACGCCCCCTACTTCCCGGTGCGGGCCGCCGAGTACCTCCGGGCCATCGGCTTCGACGGCAGGCTGTACAACGGCTTCGCCGCGGGAGGATATCTGGAGTGGACGCTCGGGCTGCGCGTCCTCCAGGACGGCCGCGGGCTCGCACACGCGGAGGACATGCGCGACCTGCTGCCCGAGCCCGTCGACCGCGATCGGCTCGCCCGCCTCGACGCGAGGTGGCACTTCGACGGGCTGGTGATCTCCACGGAGCCGATCCAGACCAGCGACCCGGCGCTCGCCGCCGGCGTCGCCGCGATCCGCGCCACCGCGGCCGACCCCGCCCAGTGGTCGCTCGTCGCGCTCGACGACGGCGCCGCGCTCTACCTCCGCCGAACGGGGCGTTGGGCTGGCCTCGCCGCCCGCGACGAGTACCACCTGATCGAGCCGGGGGGTGCGGTGCGGACGGAGTGGCTCTTCAGCCCCGACACTGTCCGGGCGCTCACGTCGGAGTTCAGCCGGCTGGTCAGCCAGTCGCCGGGGTGCGTGCAGTGCCGCGTGAGCCTCGCCGGCCTCCTGCTCGAGTCCGGGCGGCCGCTCGAGGCGGCGCCGGTCGTCGGCGCCCTGGACCGTCTCGACGACCCCCGCTTTCGTACCAGCGTCCGCGTCTTGAAGGACATGCTCGCCGCGCAGGGGGGGGCGGGATCGAGCCGCTCCCGATGACCCGGCGCACGCGACGCCCGTCCTCCGATCCGGCCCGCGCGGCGGCCTGCTAGACTGCCTCGATGCCGACGCTGGCGATCATCCCCGCCTTCAACGAGGCGCGAAGCCTCCCGGCGCTGCTGGAGGCGCTGAAGCGCGTGGCGCCGGACGCGACCGCCGCCGTCGTCGACGACGGGAGCACCGACGCGACCTCCTCGATCGCCCGACAGTTCGGCGCCGCCCTCCTCCCCCTGCCCGTCAACCTCGGCATCGGCGGGGCGGTCCAGACCGGCTACCTCCACGCTCGCGACCGCGGATACGACGTCGCCGTCCAGATCGACGGCGACGGCCAGCACGATCCGGGCTACCTCGACGCGCTCCTCGCCCCGATCAGGGAGGGGCGCGCCGACCTCGTCGTCGGCTCCCGCTTCCTCGGCGGCGACGGCTTCAAGTCGACCCTCGTCCGCCGGACCGGCATCCGCTACCTCTCCTGGTTCCTGCGGCTCCGCTGCGGCGCCCGCGTGACGGACCCGACCAGCGGGTTTCGCGCAGCAAACCGGGCCGCGATAGAGCTCTTCGCGCGGAGCTACCCCTCCGACTACCCGGAGCCCGAGTCGATCGCGATCGCCTGCCGGAGCGGCCTGCGCGTCGCGGAGGTCCCCGTGCGGATGATGGAGCGCGCGCACGGCGCTTCCTCCATCACCTGGGCGAAGACGTTCTACTATCTGATCAAGGTCTCGCTGGCGCTGATCCTCCTCCCCGTCCGGCGCACGACGCCCGGATCCCACTGACGAGCGCGCGCTTGCCATCCCAGCACATCCTCCCCCTGGAGCTCCAGGTCCCGGCGCTCGCCGCGCTCGTGGCCTTCTTCGCGTGGGTCCTCCGGCTGATCCGGCGGCAGCGGCTCAGCCTGCGGGACAGCCTCCTGTGGCTCCTCAGCACCGCCGCCGCCCTCGTCGTCACCGCGTTCCCGACGCTGCTCGTCAAGACCGCGTCCCTGCTCGGATTCCAGGTCCCGGCCAACGCCCTCTTCGCGGCCGGCTTCCTCTACCTCGCCCTGAACGTCCTCGCGGTGACCCTCGCGGCCTCGGCCAACTCGGAGCGGGTCCGCCGCCTGGCGCAGGAGTGCGCGCTGCTGCGAGCCGAGCTCGACGGGCTCAGGGCGGAGCAGCAAGCCGCCGGCCGTGCGCCGCCCACGGCCCCCAACCCCGATCCCGAACGGACGCGCCGATGAACAGGCCTGGACTCGTCATCCCCCTCACCCTCGTCGTGTGCGCCCTCGGCGCGCTCGGGCAGACGCTCCTGAAGCTCTCCCTCAGCCGGCTGCCGGCGGGTCAGGCCGCCCTGGCGACCCTGGCCTGCCTCCTCAGGGACCCGGCGTTCTGGGCTGGCGGCGTCGTCGTCGCGATGGGGACCTCGACCTGGCTCTACGTCCTGCACAAGGCGCAGATCACCTACGCCATGCCCTTCCTCAGCTTCACGTTCGTCTTCGTCATGATCACGTCTTCGCTCATCCTGCACGAGCCGCAGCCCCTCGGGCGGATCGCGGGGACGTTGGCCATCGTCATCGGCATGTTCCTCGTAGGGCTATCGCGCTGATGGAACGGCCGCAGGTCGTCGTGGTCGTCCTCACGTTCAACACCGCACGCTACGTCGACGCGTGCTTCGGCGCCCTTGCGCGCGCTCGGCTCGCCGGCTCGCGGGCCGAGGTCCTCGCCGTCGACAACGCCTCCACGGACGGCACGGCGGCCCAGATTCGCGCGCGGTACCCCTGGGTTAGCGTCATCGAGAACCCTCAGAACCTCGGCTTCGCCGGCGGCAACAACGTCGGCATGCGCGCCGCCATCGACCGGGGCGCCGACTGGATCTACCTCCTGAACCCGGACACCGAGGTGGAGGCCGGGTTCCTGGAGCACGCCCTCGCCGTCGCCAGGGAGACCCCGAACGCCGGGTCGGTCCAGTCGCTGCTGCTGCTGCCCGGCGAGCGACCCCTGATCAACACGGCGGGCAACCGGATCCACTTCCTCGGCTTCGGCTACTGCGGCCTGCTCGGGGCCCCCATCGAGGCGGCCCCGCCCGCTCCGGTGGAGATCCCGTTCGCATCCGGCGCCGCCGTGCTCCTCTCGGTCCCGGCGCTCCGCGAGATCGGCCTGTTCGACGAGTTCCTCTTCCTCTACCAGGAGGACATGGACCTGGGCTGGCGCCTCAGGCTCTCGGGATTCGTCAACTTCCTCGCGCCCGCCTCCGTCGTCCTCCACCACTACGAGTTCTCGCGAAACGTCCGCAAGTACTTCTTCCTGGAGAGGAACCGGCTGATCGTCCTGTTCAAGAACCTCGCGCCGCGGAGCCTGCTGGTGCTCGCGCCCCTCCTGGTCGCGGCGGAGCTCGGGCTGCTCGCCGTGTCGATCGGCGCCGGCTGGCTCCCCGAGAAGCTTCGGGCCTGGGCCCAGTTCGGGCGCCGAGAGACCTGGCGCCACATCCGCTCCGCCCGGAAGGCGGTCCAGGCCACGCGGAGGGTGAGCGACTGGAAGATCAGCGAGCACTTCACGCACACGGTCGACTTCCCCGGCCTCCCGGGCGGCTCGCTGGCCACGCTCCTCTCCTGGCCCATGCGCGCTTCCTGGTGGCTGCTCCGGCCGCTGATGAGCCGGCGCACAACCAAGCCCCTTCGGGAGGCCCCTTGAGCATCGAGCGCGAACGGTTCGGAAGCGGCTTCGTGCCGCCGTGGGTGGTCCGCGAGCACGACGAGCGTTATCGTCATGCCGCCACCTTCGTCCACCAGCGGAAGGTCCTCGACTGCGCCTGCGGTGCCGGCTTCGGCGCCCGATCCTTCCTCGCCGAGGGACCGACGGCGCTCGTCGCCGTCGACGTGTCGCAGGAGGCCGTCCGGCAGACGCTCGAACGCGCGCCCGGCGCGGCGATCCTGAGGGGCAGCGCCACCTCCCTCCCGATCGCGTCGGGGACCCTCGACCTGGCCATCTCGCTGGAGACGATGGAGCACGTCGAGGACGACGCCGCCTACCTCGCCGAGATCTCTCGGGTCCTCAGTCCCTCGGGGATCTTCGTCTGCTCCACCCCCAACCGCGCGGTCACCAACCCCGGCGCCTCGCTGGCGCATCGCCCCTTCAATCGCTTCCACGTCCGGGAGTACAGCCAGGGCGAGTTTCAAGCGCTGCTGGCGGAGCGCTTCGGAGAGGTCGAGATCCTCGGCCAGACACCGTGTCCCCGATGGCGGGTCGGCGCCATGGCCGGGCTCGGGCGGCTGTTCGGACCCCGGATCGCCGCGCGCATCGCACAGGCGCTCAAGCTTCCGCGCTTCCTCTGGGACCAGCCGGGGCGCTATGCCGTCCGGCCGCAGGATCCCCGCGTCTGCTACGAGTATCTCGTCGCCGTCTGCCGTGCACCTCGAAGCCCGGCGTAGCCCGCTGCCCGGCCACTTCCGGCGCCGGGGAGCTCGTCACCGCGGAAGCGACTGCTGCTCCCCCAGCGCGTGCCCCGCCCGTCGGCGGCGGATCTCCTCGAGCAGCTCGCGCGCGTGGAATGCCTCGAGCGGCTGATAGATCGGCGAGGAGAGCGCGCGTCGCAGCACCCCTTCGGCCTCGTCGAGGAGGCCCACCTCCGCCAGCGCCCTGCCCAGCGGGATGTCGGGGAACGGGTAGTACCCGCCCGCCTCCGCCAGGAACGCCGCCGTCCGCAGCGCGGTGAGGGCCTCTGCCGGCCGTCGCTCCACGAGCGTCGCCCACCCCTCGAGGTAGGGACGAACCCACGGCGGCGAGTCCAGCGATGGCTCGCGCGCGACGAGCGTCCGCGCCTCTGCCGTCCTCCCCGCCTCGACGAGCGAGTACGCCAGCTCGAACGGCGCCCTGGACCATCCCGGAAAACGCTCGTACGAGTTCCGGGTCACGGCCACGTCGTCCTCGAACGCCGGGACGTAGCGCGCGGTGAGGACGGCGCCGAGCAGCACGAGCGCCGTCCCCGCTCCCGCCCAGGCCCGGACCGAGCCGAGCCGCTCGCGCAGGACCGACCGGGCGACGCGCTCCGCCAGCAGCGCCACGCCCAGCACCGGCAGGAAGAGGTAGCGATCGTAGATCGAGGCGTTGTTGAGGCTGCCGTGAAGCTGCAGGACCGGCACGAGGAAGACCAGGAAGGTGGCCACGCCGAAGAGGACCGCGCGGTCGCGCCGGTACCCCCAGGCGGCGAGCCCCAGCAGCGCCAGCGCCAGGATGCCCGCCGCCAGGTTGGCGTCCGGCGAGGGGGAGCCGTCGAACGGATATCCAAAGCTCAGGGGGTGGGGCCAGACCGCGAGCCGCGCGTGGGCGCCGAGCACCTTCAGCGCGAGGGGGATCCGCTCGAGGAGCGGCGTGGCGGTCACCTCGGAGTTCGTCCTCCAGAGCGTCTGGAACGCCTCGCGGCTCCGCAGCATCCAGATGGCAGCGGGGACGTTGACCGCCGCCCAGAAGAGCGCGCTGGGCGTCGCCCGCGGCCGCCGGCGCCGGTCCGCCAGCGCCCACAGCAACGGCACGAGCAGCAGCAGCACGATGGCGGTCTGCTTCGACAGGAGCGCGAGCCCGTAGCACGCGACGGCCCCCGCGAGCCACCCCGCGCGCCGCCCGGGCTCGTCGAAGACCCGGTCGAACATCGACACCGAGGCGAGGGTGAAGACCGCGAACAGCAGCTCCTTCTGGCCACAGACGTACGCCACCGCCTCCACGTGGACGGGATGGGCGGCGAAGATCCCCGTCGCGATCGCCGCCGCGCCCCAGTGCGCCGCCCTGCTGCCCGGGCTCTCGTCGTTCCGGCCCTGCAGGCGCCGGACCAGCAGGAAGGCGAGGCCGCACGCGATCCAGTAGAGCGCCAGCGACACCACGTGATAGCCGATCGTGCCGCGGCCGAAGGCCCGGTGCTCGACGACGAAGGCCAGGTCCCGTATCGGCTGCCAGTCGCCCCACGCGTTCGTCGGCCGCGCGAAGACCGTGAGCGCGTCACCGAGGCCGAGCCGCGTGAGGTCGTCGTTCTCGACGAAGAACGTCCGGTCGTCGATCACGAACGCGCCGTCCAGCCCACTCGCGTAGATCGCGGCGGTGACGACCAGCAGGCCGACGACGAGGGCGCGCGCGGAGAGCCCCACGGTCATCCCCAGCGAGCGTGCTGGACCCGCGCCAGCCACTCGATCATCGGCCGCGGCAGCGTCCGCAGGGCGGCGAGCCGGAGCCGCCAGGCGAGCGACCCGTACTCCCGCGGCCTCGACCCAGGCGCCACCCGCGTCGCCCGCGCGGCGCCGGAGAGGCGCTCGGCCCCTGCCTCGCTCGCGAAGAGCAGCGTGTTGTACCGGTACCAGGGCTCGATCTCACTGCGGCCGCGGATCGCGGGGCGCACGCAGTCGTAGGCGGCGTAGCCACACGCCGCGAAGAGGCCGATCCAGTGCTCCGCCGGCTGCTCGTTGACGTGGTGCTCCCCCCCCTGCCCCGGCGGCGCCGCGGAGAAGAGGATCACGTCGGCGTGGCGGACCAGGCTCTCCACGAAGCCAGCCGCGGCGCTCGCCTCGAGGTGCTCCGCCACCTCCAGGCACTCGACGAGGTCGAAGCGACGCCCGAGGTCGAACGGGCGCGCGAGGTCGGTGGCGGTGAACTCTCCCGGGGCGATCCGGAGCCGCGCCGGGTCGACGTACGCGCCGTCGAGTCCCTGGATCTGGGCCACCCCGGCCGCCTTCCACGCCGCGAGCCAGATCCCGCGCCCGCAGCCCACGTCGAGGATCGAGCGCGGCGTGAAGCCGAGGTCGAGCCGTCCGATCAGCGCCGCGGCCGACCGGCCGGAGGTCGCGTCGACGTAGTCGAAGAAGGCGCTTCCGTAGCGATGTGCCGTCGCGCTCACGCTGGGCATCAGATCCTCTTCTCGACGACGAAGCGTGGCCGCCGCTTCGTCTCTCCGTAGATCTTCCCGACGTACTCGCCGATGACGCCGATGCTGAGGAGCTGGATCCCGCCGAGGAAGGCCACCGGCACCACGGTCGACGTCCACCCCGGGACGGCCCCGATGTCCGCGAGCCGGACGACGATCGCCCAGGTCCCGATGGCGAAGGCGCAGGCCGAGACGACGAACCCGAGCGCGGTGATCCACCGCAGCGGCACCGCCGAGAAGGAGGTCACGCCGTCCCAGGCGAACGAGAGCATCTTCCGGAGCGGGTACTTGGACTCCCCCGCGAAGCGCCCGGCGCGATCGTAGAGCACCCGCTCCGCGCGGAACCCGAGCTGCGGGACGATCCCGCGCAGGAAGAGGTTGACCTCGCGGTACTCCCGCAGCGCCGCGACCGCGCGCCGGCCGAGGAGCCGGTAATCGGCGTGGTTGAAGACGACGTCCACGCCAAGACGCGCCAGGAGCCGGTAGTAGCCCTCGGCGGTCACCCGCTTGAACCAGGAGTCGCTCGTCCGCGCCCGCCGGACGCCGTAGACGACCTCTGCCCCGGCGAGGAACCGAAGGAGCATCTCGCGGATGGCCCCCAGATCGTCCTGGAGATCGGCGTCCACCGTCACCGTCGCCTCGGCCTCCACCGACTGCAGCCCCGCGAGCAGGGCGTTCTGGTGGCCCCGGTTCCGGGACAGCTTGACCCCGTGCACCCACGGGAAGATCCGCGCCGCCTCCTCGACGAGGTGCCACGTCTCGTCGCGCGAGCCGTCGTCCACGAACCAGACCGTGCTGGTCCCGGCCGCGAGCCCCTCGGCGACGAGCGAGGCGCGCAGCGCGGCGAGACGCTCGACCGTCTCTGGCAGCACCGCGCCCTCGTTGAAGCACGGGACGACGACGGCCAGCTCCACGGCCCTCGCCGGCAGCTCGCACCCCGTGGGCGTCACCCCCGACGCGACCCGCCTCACCGCCTCGCGCCACTGCTGCACGTCACCCTCCGGCGAACCTTCCGTTGCGTCTCCCGTCGGCAGGGCAGGAGGATCACCGGACGCGCCACGGTCGGAGGATCGATGCGGTGTCATCCCGGTCCCCGCGCCGCCCTCAGTGCCGCTTGTGACACTCGAGGCACACCTGCACGTACGGCGCCCTGAATCCGAAGCTCTGCGCCTTCACGTCGTGGGGCTCGTGGCAGGTATGGCACACGATCCGGCCACCCTCTTCGAAGGGAAGTGTCTTCGGCAGGGGGCTCTGGATCTTCCCGACGTGCGTCATCTTGGCCGCGTGGTGGCACTGATAGCAGAGCGCTGCCTCATCCTCGACGACGAGCTTGCCGCCTGGTGACGCGTGGCAGCGCTGGCACAGCGGCGCGCCCTTGTACTCGTGCGCGTTCTTCACGTCCCTGACCTCGGCCTCCGGGTACGCGACCCACGCTGACTTCGGCGGCGGAGCGGGGCGGCGTGCGAGCCTCGGGCCAGCGCAGGCGGCGAGGGCGGCAGCAAGGGTCACCGCAAGTTTGGCCGGACGCATCGCGAGGAGAATCTACCACGCCGGCCGGCGGCCCCGGTAATCGCCACACCCACTGTCACCCCCCGCCTCACGCCGGGTTGCGCGCCGTCCGCAGCCGCCGCTGCAGCGCCAGGATGGTGAGCGCGCTCGCGACGTCGAGGATCGCGGCCACGGCGGCAGTGCGCGTCGCGCCCACGACCGGGATCAGCAGGAAGCCCGCGGCGATCGCTCCGACGATGCCGCCGAACGTGTTGACCGCGTACAGCCTCCCTGCGTGGAACCCGGGCTCCCCCTTCCTTTCGGTGAAGAGCCGGACCGCGAGCGGGAAGGTCATCCCCATGAGCGTCGTCGGGATCCCCATCAGCAGGAACGCCATCGCGAACTGCGCGAAGTAGAAGGCGCCGAGCGACTCGTGGAAGGCGTAGTACACCGCGACGTACAGAGGCGTCAGGCTGCTGATCAACGGCGCGACGACGAACCCGGCGACGCCGATCCCGAGCTCGCACAGCGCGAAGCCGCGGACGGGATCCTCCAACCGATGCGACGCCCATCCCCCCAGGACGCCGCCGACGGAGAGCCCCGCCATGAAGGCGGCGAGCATCGTCGAGACGGCGTGGGCGGACGAGCCCATGACGGTGGAGAGCGTCCGGGTCCAGACCACCTCGAAGACGAGCGCGCTCGCGCCGGAGAGGGCGAAGGCGACGAGGAGAAAGGCGCGAACGGCGCGACGCTGGCTCACGCGGCTCCCCATGGGCGTGCGGACTATACCCGCATGGGTTCTATGCGGCAATCAGCCGCGAACAGCCCGCCTGCGCTCGATGTAGCGAGCGAGCGCCCCCGCGGCGGCCAGCAGCAGCCCGAACCCGAGCAGCGGAAGGCCGGGATCCCGGACCATCGTGAACTCCGCCCAGCGGCGGACCTCGGGGACGGTGAGGACGAGCCCGTCGAAGCGGATCGCCCCCCCACCGTCCAGGGGGCCCTCGCCGACGACCAGCCCCTCGCGGAGGACGACCGCGCTCAGCGCAGGGCGATCTCCGCCCCGGCGCGCCGCTCCCGGCGGTATGGACACGACCACTCGGTGGGGAACGACCTCCGACCGCACCTCCTGGAGCGTCCCAGCGGGGAGGAGGTCGAGCTTCACGAAGGCGGAGTCCAGCACGCCGCCCCCCTCGACGGCGATCGAGTAGCGGAGCGCGAACCCGGCCCGCGACGGCACCAGCCACCTCCCCCACCCCTCCCAGAGCGGCCGCAGACGGCTCGACGTCCGGGCGCGAGCGCCGGCCTCCCGGACCTCCACCGAGAGTCCCTCTGCGGTTCCGTCCTCGCGCAGCTCGCCGTGAACGCGCTCCACCTCGAAGGAGACCGGGAACGGGCCTGGCGAGAACCGCCGCGGCGGGGCGCGATCGACGAACTGCCCGCCCTGCGCGGTCGCATCCGCCTTCTCGCCCTCGGCGACCCGCAGCGTGAGGACGTCCCTCGCGTAGAGCGACGCGACGAAGGCCAGCCCGGTCAGTAGATACGCCGCCCGCTGCAGCAGCGCGCCCCCCTCGGCGAGGGTCGGCGCGCGCAGGGCCAGCC
>JBAVTL010000383.1:0-1672 GCA_049696175.1 Anaeromyxobacteraceae bacterium | reverse complement strand
CTGCGCCTGACCGCCGGAGAGGAGCGTCGCCTTCTTCCGCGCGTGCTCTGCCAGCCCGACGTCGCCTAGCAGCCTCGCCGCCGCCTCCGCCATGCCGGCCTCGGCGCGCCCACGGTCCGCCATCATGGGGATCATCACGTTCTCGATGGCGGTGAACTCGGGCAGGAGGTGGTGGAACTGGAAGACGAACCCGATCGATCGGCCGCGGTGGCGCGCCAGCCCGTCGTCGTCCAGCGCGCCGGTGTCCTGGCCGGCGATCGTCACCGTCCCCGCCGTCGGCCGGTCGAGCAGCCCGATGAGGTTGAGGAGCGTGGACTTGCCGGAGCCGGACGGCCCCATGATCGCGGTGAACTCCCCGCGCTCCACCGCGAGGTCCACGCCGTGGAGCACGCGGGTGCGGACCGGCTCCTCGCCGTAGTCCTTCACGAGGCCGTCGAGCTGGAGGACCCGCTCAGCCATTGCGGATCACCGTGGCGGGATCGAGCCGCGCCGCGTGGCGCGCCGGCAGGACGGACGCGACGAGCCCGGTGACGAGCGCCACCAGTCCGGCCCCGAGGAACAAGCCCGGTCCGAGGGGCATCGGGAAGAGCGCCTCGCCGTAGGGGTTCTTCACCGCGTACTGGAAGAAGGCGCCGAGCCCCATCCCGATCAGCGCGCCGCCGAGCGAGCCGACGGCGCCGACGACGGCGCCCTCGATGAGGAAGATCCTCGTCACGGTGGCGGTGCGGGCGCCGGTCGCCTTGAGGATCCCGATCTGACGGCTCTTCTGGATCACCGAGACGCTGAGGACGCTCGCGATCCCCAGCGCCACCGCGATGATCACGAAGGTCTGGATCATCACGGCCGAGCTGGCCTGGGCCTTCAGCCCTTCGAGGAGCTGCCGGTTCATCCGCATCCAGCTCTCGGTGGCGAGCCCGGTGGCGGCGCCCAGGTCCTGCGCGACGCGCTCGGCGGCGAAGACGTCCGCCACCTTCACCTCGATCGTGGTGATGCCGCCGACCAGATCCAGGAGCGTCTGGGCCTGGCGGAGCGACACGAGGATCCAGCGCTGGTTCACGTCCCGGTTGCCGAGGTCGAAGATCCCGGAGACGGTGAAGACGTCGCCCCGCCCCTCCGCGCTGACGATCCGGAGCTTGTCGCCGACCGACACGCCGAGGTCGCTCGCCAGCACGGCCCCGATCACCGCCTCCGTCCCCTCCACGCGAAACCGGCCGGCCGTCACCTTCGACGCGATCCGGATCACCGAGTCGAAGGTGTCCGCGTCGACCCCCCGGATCGCCACCGACTTCGAGAGCTCACCGCGGCTGGCGAAGGCCGAGCCCGCGACGGTCGGCGTGGCGGCCACCACGCCATCGCGCGTCCGGATGAGCGACAGGAGGCGCTGCCACTGCTCGATCGACTTCTCGCGCTCGGGCGCCTTCTCGACGCTCGCGACGACCGCCTCGTCACCGGCGGCCGGCTCGACGCGGACGCGCCGGTCCGGCCGCTTCAGCATGACGTGCGCCTGCGACGAGAGCGTCTTGTCCACGAGCGTCGCCTGCAGCCCGCCGACGAGCCCCGAGAGGAAGATGATCACGGCGACCCCCACGGCGGAGCCGCCGAGGATCAGCGCGGTCTGCGTCCGCCCCTCGCGCAGGAACCGGAGGGCGACGAAGAGCTCAAAGGGCACGGC
>JBAVTL010000382.1:0-10973 GCA_049696175.1 Anaeromyxobacteraceae bacterium | reverse complement strand
GTCCTGAACCGCTCGCTCGCCCCCGCGGCGACCTGCTCCGAGGCGCCGGCGCGAAGCACGACGCGCCCCGGCCCGGCGCGGAGCTCGCGTCCGCCGTGGACCGACCACGATCGATGGATCTCCCAGCCTCCGAGCAGCTCGCGCTCGGCGTGGGCGCCCAGCCCCCGGATGACCACCCGCCACGGCCCCTCCACGACGTGCGTCACGCCGCCTGCCCGGTACGCGTACCCCCGCCCCTCCCACTCCTCCCGCCTCGGCGCCTCGATCTCCACGGGGTAGGTGAACGGCCCCGCCTCCCATGAGGTGAGGACGCGCGGGCTCTCCCACTCGATCCGCCCCTCGAGCGCGACCCCGCCCTCGCCGCTCACCTCGCTCCACTCGACCCGCTCCCAGCCAGACTCCAGCAGGTGGCGAAGCACGATCTCGTGGACGGCGTGGGGATCGCGGAGCGTCCAGAGCGGAAGCGGCTCGAGCGCGTGGCTCGCCGCGTCGGCCTGCGGACGCGGGGCCCCGTGCGATCCGCCGGGCTCGCGATGCACGCCCGCGATCTCGCCGCTCCACGGCCGGACGGTCATCCACTCGGGATCGCTCCAGGCGGCAGCCTCCCGCCGTGGGAAGTCCACGCGCCCCGACCGGACGATCTTCGCGAAGAAGCCCTCCGTCGACTTCATCCCGAGCTCCACGAAGGCCGTCGACGTCGGCTTCCCGACCTGGAAGAACCACTGGCGCGTGGCGCGATCCACCGCGTGGTCGAAGTAGCCGTGCGCGTTGGTGCCGTCGAAGATGAGCCCGGTCGTGTCGTAGACGCGCAGGACGAGCCAGGCGTCGGCCCCTCCCTCCCCCAGCGCCGCGCGCGCCCGCTCGATCGCCGGGTCGGTCACCTCCCAGTATGCGAAGAGCCGATCCGGATCGACCGCGGCGGCGGTGATCCGATCGACGCCGTAGCTCCACGGGATGGTCGCCGGCGGCGCGCCCTCGCTGGCGCCCGGTCCCAGCGCCAGCTTCGCGGTGGAGGCGGGATCCCGTTCCGTGTCCACTTCGCCCTTGCGCGCCTCGATGAAGCCCTGCGCAGGCTCCTCGATCGTCGCAGCCCTCTTCACCGGCTTGCGCGCCCGCGGTTTCGGCGGCCTGCTCTTGCCGGAGCCCTTCACCGCCTCACCGGCGGCCGGCTCGACAGCCGCAGGCGAGCGCTTCTTCGCCGCGGGCCGGGTAACCACCTTCTCCGGCTTCGGCGCAGCCGGGCGCTTCTTCGCCCGGGCCGACGATGCAGCCTTCTTCGGCGGTACGGGCGCCCCATCGTCGGGGCCCCGCTTCGTCCTCCTCGCAGCCATGGCACCTCACGGTATCTGAGGGTGAATTGAATACTCCGTCGGCGCGATGACGGAAACGCCCATCCACGGGACACCCCAGCGGAGCGCCCGGCCCCCTGGCGCCCAGCGCCGCACCCATGAGGGACGCGCCCGGAAGTAGACCGCGCTGGCGCGAAGCGTCACGGAAGCCGGAAGAGCCGCTTCACGTTCCCGGTCGTGACCCGCCCGACCTCGTCGGGCGTCGTCCCCCACACCTCCGCCACCTTGACCGCCACGTGGGCGACGTACGAGGGCTCGTTCCGCTTCCCGCGGAATGGTATCGGCGCGAGGAACGGGCTGTCGGTCTCGACGAGCAGCCTGTCGCGCGGCGTGATCCGCACCGCCTCGCGGATGGACTCCGCGGTCCTGAACGTCAGGATCCCGGAGACCGAGAGGTGGAGCCCGAGGTCGAGGTAGGCGCGCGCCGCCGCGGCGTCGCTGGTGAAGCAATGGACCACCCCACCCGCGGCAGGGATCCCCTCCTCCAGCAGGCAGCGCAGGCAGAGCTCGTTGGCCTCCCGGACGTGGACCACGATCGGCTTCGCGACCTCGCGCGCAAGCCTCAGCGATCGCCGGAAGGCCGCCTCCTGGACCGGGCGCGGGGAGTGGTCGTAGTGGAAGTCGAGCCCCATCTCGCCGAGCGCGACGACGCGCGGGTCGCGCGCGAGCCGCCCGAGCGCCTCCCAGTCCGCCTCCGGCACGTCCGCCGACTCGTGCGGATGGATGCCCACCGTCGCGGAGAAGAAGGAGGGATCGCGGACAGCCAGCGCCAGCGCGTTGCCAAAGTCCCCGGGCTTGCGCCAGAGCCCGATGCAGACGATCCGCTCGAGCCCGGCCGCCTTCGCGCGGGAGACGACGCCGTCGAGGTCGTCGGTGAAGTCCTCGAAGTCGAGGTGGGCGTGGGAGTCGATGAGCATGGGGGGAAGGAATAGCAGAGCGCCGCCCCCCCGAGGGTGGCGCGACCGTCGGGTTCCGCGCTACGGGATCCGCATGGTCACTCGCCCCGCCGCCACGGGTCGCACCTCAGTGAAGAGGGCCGCAGCCATCATCGGCTCCGCCGTGATGCTGATCGCCGGACCAGGGACGGTCGTCGGACTCGTCCCGTGGTGGATCACCCGCTGGCGGCTCGCTCCCCCGCTCGCGGGGATCCTCCCGCTGCGGCTCGTAGGCGTCGCGCTCCTGGCCGCGGGCGCGCTCGCGATCCTCGACTCCTTCGTCCGCTTCGTCGTCCGCGGCCACGGGACGCCAGCGCCCCCGCTCCCGCCGACCCGCCTCGTGGCGACCGGGCTCTACAGCCACGTGCGCAACCCGATGTACCTCGCGATCCTTGGAGCCGTCACCGGCCAGGCGCTCCTCTTCGGCTCCGCCGCGCTCCTCGGCTACACCCTCGCCCTCCTGGGCGCGTTCCACGCGTTCGTGGTCGCCTACGAGGAGCCGAGGCTACGCCGGACCTTCGGCGGAGAGTACGAGGCGTTCCTGGCCAACGTGCCGCGGTGGATCCCGCGCCTGCGCCCGTGGACAGGCACAGGGCGCTGAGGCCGGTCAGCCGAGGCCCCCCACCATCGGCCTCACTGAAACCGGTACGCCCCGTCGGTCCCCAGGTCGACCCGGGGCGGGCGCCGGTCGCGCTCGAACCGGTCGTAGCCCTCCTTCAGGTTCCGCCAGAAGCCGAGCAGCGCCGGCGAGCCGCCGTAATCGCGCTCCAGCGTCGCCATCCCGGCGCCGCTGAGCCGCGCAGGAAAGACGTGGACCGGGATCAGCGACTGGCCGCCGCTCCGCGCCAGGACGGCGGCGATGTAGAGCTCCTCAATCCGCTCGTCGGTGATCGGGATGCAGCCGATGGTGACGCAGTCACCGTGGATGTAGATGGCCCCGCCCGGATGGCGCTCGCCTCGCCGTCTGTCGGCAGCGTTCGGGTAGTCGATGCCGAGCGAGAGGTGATAGGCGCTCGCCGGGTTGAAGTCGTTCAGCCGGTAGAAACCCTCTGGCACCTGCCCATCCCCCTCGCGACGCTTGGGTCCGAGGAGGCCCGAGGCCGCGCAGATGGGGTAGCTCTCGACCAACGCGTAGCGTCCGGAGGCGGTCGAGGCCCAGAGCTCCAGCACCCCCTCGCGCTTGAAGGCGCGCAGGTAGATGGCGGCTGGCGGGAAGGGCGCGCCGGCAGCGGCGAAACGCCTTCGCAGCGTCCCCTCCCCGGCCTTGAAGGCTGCGCGTACGCGCGGGATGGAGCGCTGCTCGGCCTCGAAGGAGCGGGCCTCGGCACGTGCTGCCAAGAGGATTCCCAGCGTGAGGCAGAGAGCGAGGGAGCGCGTCCGCACACCGGCATTAGACCTCGCGCCGCAGGCGCTCGCTACTTCCCGGAGTCATCGCCGAGGGACCTACGCGCCGCCCGGCGCGGGTCGGCTCGCCAGGGCGGGTGAAAGCTCACCGCCGCGTAGCCCCATCCTCCTCGGCCAGCTGGGCGAGCGCCTCGTAGGGCTGGCAGCCGACGACGCCGTGGCGACCCATGACGAAGGTCGGGATGCCCGTGACGCCAACGCGCCTGGCCTCGTCACCCATCGCATCCACGCGCCCGCGGTAAAGCGGATCGCCGATCGCGGCCAGAGCGTCCGCCGGCTCTAGCCCGGCCTCGCGCGCGCAGTCTGCCAGGACCGCGTCGTCCTCGATGTCGCGCCCGGCGCGCCAGTACGCCTCCATGACGGCGTGCCGGAGCTGATGGAGCCTGTCACGATCGCGCGCGAACTCGGCGACGGCCAGCGCCTTGCGGGTGTTGGGGATCCGGTCGTGGCTCGCGAGGCCATGGACGCCGAAGCCGTCGGCGAAGGTGACGAGGCGCGCGGCCATGGCGCGCGCTCTCTCGGCGCCGAAGTACTCGTCGATGCGGCGCCCACCTGGCGGCGTGTCGGGGTGCAGCTCGAAGCCACGCCAGTCGAGCTCGACGTCGTACTCCTCCTGCAGCCTGACCAGGCTGCTCGCTTCGGCGACGAAGCAGAAGGGTCAGACGAAGTCGGAGTAGAGGGTGATTCGACGCGTCATGCTGAATGTATAGCGCCGCCGAGCCCCGCGCGCGCGTCCCGCCTGCGCGGACGGTCTTCCGGAGCTCCCCGACTTGCGTGCTACGGCCCCCGGGGCGGAGGGGGCGGGGCGCCGATCCGCGCGTTCACCGCCGCGACGTCCCGCTCCAGCGCACTCCGCTCCTCCCTGGAGACGCAGCGCAGGAGGTCCTCGGAGCGGACCAGCACGTCGAGCTGCTGGCGGGCCCGCTCGAGGTCGCCCTCGCCGTCGCGCCACGCGTAGCACTGGGCGATCGACCTCAGGTCCTCCGAGATCGGCGACATGTCGGCGCAACGCCAGTCCTTCGTCGCCGCGTGGATGCCGCGGCCGAAGCCGGGGAGCTTCCCGTCGCCGAGGACGGCGTCCAGCATCCCGCCGAAGCACTCCACCGTCCCCTGCCCCGAGCTCCTCGCGGCCACCTCGAGCGCCAGGACCGGTGCGCAGACGGCGCCGGAGAGGACGATGCCGCCGCCGACGAAGACGGCGATCTCGGTGGTGTAGCCGACGCCGGTGAGGGCGTAGGAGAGCGGGACGGCGACCACCTGCTTGAGGCGGCTCTCCACTGGAGGTCCGCGCGGGTGGGCGCGCAGGAAGGAGACCGCGTCCTCGCAGCGCCCTTGCCGGATACGCTGGGACAGCTCCGGCGCAGGAGCGTGTGCGCAGGCGGTCGCGGCGAGGAGAGCGAGGACGGCGCCGCGCATGTGCCTACTTCACCCGCGTCCCGGGCGCGATCCCGTCACCCACGGTCACGAGCTGGAGATTGGGCGACTCGCCGGCGGCGAGGAGCATGCCGTGGGACTCGATCCCGCGGAGCGGCTTCGGCGCGAGGTTCGCGACCACCACGATCCGCTTGCCGACGAGCGGCGAAGGATCGGGGTAGGTCAGCGCGATCCCGGCGACGATGGTCCTCGGCGCGGGCTCGCCGACGTCGACCAGGAGCTTCAGGAGCTTGTCGGCCTTCTCGATCCGCTCCGCCTTCAGGATCTGCGCCACCTTCAGCTCGACCCGGGCGAAGTCGTCGTACTGGATGACGCCGGGCGGAGGCGGCGGGGCGGACTTCGCGCTCACCTTGCTCGCGCTCTCGGCGGGGCTCACGGTCTTCGCGACCTTCGCCGGCGCCTCCTGGGGGGCGACCACCAGCCCCGCGACCTGCTTGGCGTCGAGCGGCTGGATCTGCGGCGGCTTCGCGGTGAACCTCACCGGCGCCCCGTCGAAGGGCGTGAACCCCTCGGGCCACTGGAGGGAGAGGCCGCCGAGCGAGTCGGCGAGCCCCTTCGCGAAGCCGGGCATCACGGGGGCGAGCATGACCGCGATCGCGTGGAGCGCCTTGCCGAGATCGTGGAGCAGCGCCCGTGACGGCGCGCCGTCGAGCGACTCCCAGGGCTTCTGGTCCTGGAGGACCTTGTTGCAGACGTCGGCGAGGTCGTTCACCGCCCTCAACGCGGCGCGGAGCTCGAGGTCGAGGAAGGCCTTCCGCGCCGTGCGCGTCGCGCCGACCACCGCGTTGCGGTCGAAGGCCGTGACCGGACCGCTCTCGGGCAGCCCCTCCGGCGCCCCCTTCGCGACCAGCGCGTGGACGCGCGAGGCGAGGTTGGCGATCCGCTTCTGGAGATCGGCGTTGACGCGGCTGCGGAACTCCTCGAGGGAGAGGTCGAGGTCGGAGACGCCCGGCCCCAGGTTGGCCGCGTAGAAGTACCGGAGCAGCTCTGGATCGAGCCCGGTGTCGAGGTAGGTCTTCGCGGTGATGAAGGTCCCGCGCGACTTGGACATCTTCTCGCCGTTCACCGTGAGGTGGCCGTGGACCGCCATCCGGTCCGGCCGCTTCACGCCGGTGGCCCAGAGCATGGCCGGCCAGAAGACCGCGTGGAAGCGGAGGATGTCCTTCCCGATGAAGTGCTCGAGCCGCGCCGGCGCCCCCTCGGCCAGGTAGCCCGCCTCGAAGGCGGCCGGGGCGAGCCGGCGGTCCGCCGGCGCCTCGGCGGAGAAGTAGTGCTCGGCGGACGAGAGGTAGCCGATGGGCGCGTCTACCCAGACGTAGAGGAACTTCCCCTGGAACTCGGGGTCCTTAACCGGGAAGCCGAAGTACGGCGCGTCGCGGGTGATGCACCAGTCCTGGAGGTCGGCGAGCCACCCCTTCACCTGCTCGCGGACGGCCGGCTCGAGGTGCCCCTCGGCCTCGACCCACTCCCGGATGATCGGCTCCACCTTCTTCAGGTCCACGTACGCGTGATCCGACGCGCGGACGATGGGCCGGGTGCCGCAGATGGCGCAGGCCGGCGCCTTGAGCTCGCGCGGGTCATAGGTCGTCCCGCAGCTCTCGCAGACGTCACCGTACTGGTCGGGCGTCCCGCACTTCGGGCAGGTCCCCTTCACGTAGCGGTCGGGGAGGAAGCGCGAGTCCTTCTCGCAGAAGAGCTGCTCCACCGACTTCTTGTAGATGAGCCCCTTCGCCTTGAGCGCGTCGTAGACCCGGTACGCCCACTTCGCGTTCTCGTCCGAGTCCGTCGTGTAGTAGGTCGAGAACTGGACGCCGAACCGCTTGAAGTCCTCGTGCTGCTCGCCCCGGTACTTCTCCACGAAGGCCTTGGGCGTCATGCCCGCCTTCGTCGCGTTCACCTCGATCGGCGTGCCGTGCGAGTCGGCGGCGCAGACGTAGGTGACGTCGTCGCCACAGGCTCGCCGGAACCGGACGTAGACGTCGGTCTGGATGTACTCGACGAGGTGGCCCAGGTGGATCGAGCCGTTGGCGTACGGCAGGGCGCTGGTGACGAGGACTCTCTGGCTCAAGTGGTGCTCCTTGCGCGTGTCTCGGGAGCGAGCAGCGCGACGAGGACGCGCTCGAGGCGCAGCCGCCCGTCCTGCCCGCTCTTCATGGCGACGTCGGCCTCGGCGAGGCCGGCGATGGCGTCGAGCAGCTCCGCGAGGCCGAAGCGCGCCGACGCCTGGTACTTCATCCAGAAGCCGAACGGCTTCTTCTTGCCGATCTCCTCCTCAGGGATGGTGGGGAGGACGATCGACTCCCACTCGCGGGGCGAGCCGATCCGGCGATCGCCGGCCGCCTTCCGCGCGCGCTCCTTCTCCACGACCAGCCGGCGCAGCGTCCCGGCGACCGTCGAGAGGAGCATGATCGGGTGGCCCCCGTCCGCGATCGACCGGTCGACGACGGCCAGCGCCTCGGGCAGGTCGCGCTCCTCGACGGCGTTGCCGAGGGCGAAGAAGGGATCCGAGGCGGCCCGCGTCACCACCGCGTCGACGTCCGCCACGCCGATCGTGCCCCGATCGCCCACGTAGGCGACCAGCTTCTGCAGCTCCGTGGCCAGCGCGCGGGCGTCGGCGTCCACCAGCTCGCGGAGCCGCTCCACCGCCGCCGGCTCCGCGCTCTTCCCGGTCCCGGCGAGCAGCGCGGCCACGGCCGGCCCCAGGATCGGCCTGGCCTGGAAGTTGGGCTCCCGCTCGATCGCCGTCTTGACCCTGCGCCCGGCCTCGATCAGCTTCTTCACGAGCGGCAGCTTGACGTCGATCTTGCCGGCGGCGACGACCAGGACGTGGCCGGGTGGCAGGCCGCCTGCGAGCAGGTCGTCGAGCGCGGCGGTGTCGTCCTTCGGCGGCTTCATCTCCCGCTCGACCGCAAAGGCGGCCGCCGCCTCGACGAAGGCGAGCCCAGCCTCGTCGAGGGCGAAGCCGAGCTCCCGCTTGAACTTCCTGGCGAGCGCGGCGCGTGCCTTCACCGGATCGTCTCCTGGCGGGAGCGAGAGATCGGCCGCGCCGAGCCCCGCCTTCCCCGCCAGCGCGAGCAGCCTGCGCGCGGCCTCCCGCTGACGCCCCTCCCCCCACTGCTCGACGGCGCGCCCGAAGGACTCCTCCACGTCCTCCTTCGACGCGAGGAAGGCCGGCTCGTGGACCAGGACCACCTTGCCGCCCACCGAGAACAGGCCGCGGGTTCGCAGCTCGCCGGCCACCTCGCCCGGCGAGGCCGCCGCGTCCAGCTCGAGCAGGTTGAGCGAACGCTGGTCCTCGGGGACGAGCGCGTGGGCCAGCTCACGGGCCGCCCGCAGCGCCAGGAACGCGTCGCCGTCGAAGAGGTAGACCGACGCCGGCCTCCCCGCGCGCGCCTCAGCGAAGCAGTCCTCGAGCGTGGCCCCTGCGGTCGCAGGCGCCGGCCGGCCACGGCCGAACGGTGGCTTACCCACGGCCATGGAACCACCCGATGAAGAGCCGCTCCAGCGCAAGGACCGGCTGCGCGTTCTGCCGGAGCCCGGCGAGGGTCCGTGTGACCTCGTCGCGACGGCGCAGGGTCTCGGAGGGCTCGATCGCGGCGGCGACGCCGCTGGTCACCGCGTCGAGATCGGCCAAGGCGAGGGCGTCGCCGCCAGCCTGCGCCACGGCCACGTCGCGCAGCCAGACGAGGAGCAGCTCGCAGAGCGCCTCGGTCTCCTCGCGCTTCGCCCCCTCCTCGCGCGCGAGGGCGAGCCACCCCATCGGATCGTCCGGAGCCAGCGCCGCCACCCGCTCCACCGCCGTCCTGCGCTCCCCCAGCTCGTCGTCGTCGAGCGCGAGCGCCCGCCCGAAGGAGCCACCGGAGATCGCCGCGGCCAGACGTGCCCGATCGCCCGCGTGCCCCTCGGCGACGAGCCGCGCTGCGATGGCCTCCGCCGGGATCGGGGCGAACGGCACCCGCAGGCAGCGCGAGCGGATCGTCGGCAGCAGCGAGTCCGGGCTCGACGCGACCAGCACGAGCGTCGTGTCGTCGGGGGGCTCCTCGAGCGTCTTGAGCAGCGCGTTCTGCGCCTGCGGGTTCATCGCGTCGGCCGGATCGATCACCACGAAGCGCCGGCGCCCCTCGAACCGGCGCATGGCGAGCCGGTGATCGACCAGGTCGCGCACCTGATCCACCACGATGTCCCTGGACGGCGAGCGGCCAGACTTCGCCTCCCAGCGACCGGCCTTCACCATCACGCGCTCCTCGGAGAGGACGGTGACGTCCGGATGGATCCCCTTCTCGATCTTCTGGCAGGGGGAGCACTCGCCGCACGGATCGTCACGGTAGCCGCCCGGCCCAGCCGAGCCGCCCTCGCAGTTGGCCGCCTGCGCGAGCAGCATGGCCACCCGCGCCTTCCCGACCCCCTCCGGACCGCCGAAGAGGTAGGCGTGATGGAGCGTGCCGCGGCGAAGCGCCGAGCGCAGCGAGCTGAGGGCGCGCTCCTGCGCGATGACCTCGGAGAAGGGCATGGAATGGCGCGGAAGATAGCACGACGGACGGCGAGCTCAGCCCTGGAACGGTGAGTTGCTGGGACCCCGATTGTTGCTCAACACGCCGTCTGCTAGACAGGCCGGCATATGACCCACGCAACGAACCACCTCGACGAGGCGCTGGCGCTGCTGGCCGCGCAGAAGACGAGCCAGTCTGCGATCCTGCCGCAGTTCGGCGCCGACAAGATCCTGAGCTTCATGGCGACCACCTTCGCGCCTGGCGCACTTCCGGCCGTTGCGATCCGCAGGATCGCGTCGATCATACCCGGCTCGAACGGAGCTCAGGTGGAGCTGGAGCTCCAGGGCGCGCTGCCGCGCCCCCCCGACCGCGGCGAGTGCATCGCAGTCGCGGCGACGGCCGTCCGCGACTTCCGCGGCTTCCAGATGAAGTCCCACATCCTCGTCGATCCGGCCTTCGCGGCACGGCTGCACGGCGCTGGGACGGCCGGAGCCCTGGTCCACGCCGCCCATACCTTCACCATCCAGCAGGGGCCGAAGAGCGCCGACTTCTTCGAGAAGGTCCCGCTCGACGAGCTGACTGCCACCGTCAAGCAGGCCGGCTACGCGCTCGTCGCCGTTGGCGAACAGGCCAACATCTCCCCGCGCTGGATCCTGCACCACGAGCTCCGCGACGGCGCGCTCGAGCTTTACTCCGGCGACGCGTTCTGGTCGAAGACCTGGCTCAACGTGCGTCGAAACCCGCGCGAGATCAGGCTCGTCCTCGATCCAGAGACTGGGGTCGGCTTCGCGATGGAGGGGGGCTCCAGCGAGGTGACCGTCGAGACGCACCCGATCGCGGCGGGCAAGATCCAGGGCATGTTCGCGCGGCTGGGGGTCAAGAACCTCCCGCGGATGGCCCGGCTCCGCGTCGAGCGGATCACGCCCGTCGGGCCTGGGGCCTAGCGCCGCGCCCGCAGGGCTTCCGCTAGCCCCGGCCCGCCAGCCTCGCGACCGCCTCCACGAGCTCCCACGGGGCGATCGGCTTCGCGAGGAAGTCGTCGAAGCCGGCGCGCAGCGCCTGCTCCTTGTCCTCGGGGAACGCGAAGGCCGTGAGCGCGGCCGCCCGCACCTTTCCCCCCGCCTCTGCGGAGAGGGCTCGGATGCGCCGGATGAGCGCGTAGCCGTCCTCGTCCGGCATCGCGATGTCGGAGAGGAGCACGGCAGGGACGGCCTGACGCAAGGCCTCGATCGCCTCCCGGGCGCTCCGCGCGCCCCGGACGTTCGCGCCCGCCTGCGCCAGCGCCTCGCGGACGAGGTCGAGCGAGTCCGCGTCGTCGTCGATCACGAGCACCTCGACGCCGCCGAGCCCGACCAGCGCGC
>JBAVTL010000381.1:0-3157 GCA_049696175.1 Anaeromyxobacteraceae bacterium | reverse complement strand
CGTCGCGAGTGCCGCTCGCGCAGGACCCCGGCCGGATCGCCGGGCGAGCCGGCGGCGGGGGCGGCGCGACGCGACGACGATCGCGGCAGAGCCGCACTTCGCATCACTTCCTGAGCGCGACCCGCCGTGAGCGCTGCGGCCGCCTGGGCTACGATGACCGGGTCATGTCCAGCTCCATCACCCCATCCACGGCCGAGCCGAGCCGCACGGTCCACAATGCCGACGGCGTCGCCTGGATGAGGGAACACGGCCTCGCGGCCGATCACGCGATCGTGACCTCGCTGCCCGATCACTCGGAGGTGCCGGGGCTGGGGTTCGACGGCTGGCGCCGCTGGTTCACCGACGCGGCGGCCACGGCGTGCCGCGCGGTGGCCGACCCCGCGGTCGCGATCTTCTACCAGACCGACGTGAAGCTCGACGGGCGCTGGATCGACAAGAGCTTCCTCGTCCAGGTCGGCGCGGAGGAGGCGCAGGCCCAGCTGCTCTGGCACAAGGTCGTCTGCCGCGTCGACCCCGGCACGACGACCTTCGGCCGCCCCGCCTACGCGCACCTGCTCTGCTTCAGCCGCGGGCTGCGGCTCGCGGCCGGGCAGTCGTTCCCCGACGTCATCCCGCGCCCCGGCGCCATGACCTGGGCGCGCGCGATGCCGACCGAGGCGTGCGCTGCGGTCGCGAGGTTCCTGCTCGCGCACACCGGCTGCAGGACCGTCGTCGATCCCTTCTGCGGGATGGGGACCATGCTCGCAGTGGCAAACGCGCACGGGCTCGACGCGGTGGGCGTCGAGCTGTCGCGCAAGCGGGCCGAGAGCTCCAGGAGGCTCGTGATCGGGAAGGAGACGCTCCGGCCGCTGGCCGCGGCGAGCGCGAGACGTTAGCCGACGCCGGCGAGGTGACCCCAGCCGGCGGCGACCGCCCAGCCGATCCAGAAGTAGATCGTGCCCCAGAGGATCCCGGCGAAGAAGGTGCCGACCACGAAGGTCGAGCGCCGCATCCCGAGCGCGCCGGCCACGACCGTCATGACGATGCGCAGGCCCGGGACGAGCCTTCCGAAGACGATGGCCGGCGATCCGCGCCGTGCGAGCCACTGCTCCACCTGGTACTCCCGCGCCTCGGTGTAGCCGAAGCGGCGCGCGATCTTCTGTAGGAGCGGGCGCCCACCGCGCTGCGCGAGGGTGAAGAGGATGGAGGCGCCGAGCACGGTCGCGATCGTGACGACGCCGACGACGGCCGGGCCGGACGCCTTGCCCTTGTAGGCGAGGAAGCCGGCGGCGGCGATGAAGAGGTCACCCGGAATGGGGAGCGGCACCCCCGCCTCCTCGACGAAGATGATCCCGAACAGGCCGAAGTAGTGCCACTTCTCGATGAACTCCTGCGGGGACATGGAGAGGGGAGATAGCACGCGCGGCGAACCACAGCAGCCGACCCCTCATTACGTAGAGAACTTCACCGGTTGCCGAAGTTCTCTACAGGCCGCTGTAACCCGCGGGATCTCCGGGGGATCCGACCATTCAGGGCAGCGGTCGCGCTTCAGCGTGTATAGGGACTCCACAGCGGCGATCCGACGCAGCGCAACGATCCCTGCGCAACCGTGCGGATCTACGGGTGCTCCCAAGGAGTCCGATCTGGCCTGCTACTTGCCCTGGAGAGCAGGTGTGCGGGACCCGAAACGGCTCGCAATCGACGCCCGGATTGGGCGGCAAAGGAGAGCGCGATGCAGACCTTCAACGAGATCCTTCAGATGATCGGTGCCTTCGCGGTTGGGCTCGCAGGGCGCACCCTGGTCTTCCTCGTGGGAGCGGCCCTCCTCGTGATACCCGCCACCCTCCTCGCCATCGGGATCAACGCCATCCGCGCCCGGCGTGAGCGCACGCTCGCCCGCGTCGGCAACCTCGTCTATCGGGAGGGGGCCTACTACGCCCCCAACCACACCTGGCTCGCCCCGCGCATTTCGGGCGACTTCGACGTCGGGATCGACGACATCGCCCGGAAGATCATCCCCGGCTCGTCGTCGGTGGAGCTCCCGCGCCCAGGCACCCGCTTCCACAAGGGCGATCCGATCGCGATCGTCCGCGCAGGCGGCCGGGAGGTGATGATCAGCGCGCCGCTCGACGGCGAGGTGACGCGCGTGAACGCCGCCGTCCGCTCCGACCCGGCGCTGGTTCGGGACGAGGCCTATGGCCGCGGCTGGCTCTTCTCCATCGCCCCGTCCGACGCGGGCTACCTTCGCTTCCCGTCCGGCTACGAGGCGGCCGGCTGGCTGGCGCGTGAGAAGGCCCGGCTCGCGACCTTCATCGAGGCCGAGCTCGGCATCGCGGCCGCCGACGGCGGCGAGCTGACGACGCCGGTCCCGGCGGCGCTCGGCGAGGCAGGCTGGAGGAAGGTGGTCGCGACCTTCCTGCACGCCGCCTGATACCCCTCCAGGGGGACCCGATTCGCCGCCGGATCGGGCGCCGTGGGGTTGCCTCGCCCGGGCCCTCGATCTAACTTCATGACATGCGGGAGGCCCTGCGACAGGTCGTTCGTCGGCGGATCGAGGACGCGCTCGCGTTCCGTCCGTGGATGCTCGCCGCCGCGGTGCTCCTCGCGTGCGCCGTCGGCGTGGGCATCATGGAGCTGCGCCGCCCGGTGATGTGGGCGCAGGCCGACCAGCAGACGTCCGCGCGGCCGTAGCGCTGGACGCTCCCAGGTTGGTCCCCTACTCGGACCGCTAGCGATCGCCGCACGCCGTGAGCGCGTGCCGGAACGCGAAGCGTCCCTCCGTCCCCTCCCGCGCCGCCTGGGCCCGGATCGCGCCGCAGCCGTGGGCCGGTGCCGTCCGCGCGAGCGCGTCGGCCGCTGCGGCGCGGACGCGACGGTCGGGATCGGAGGCGAGGAGCGCGCCGAGCGTCAGCTGCGCCTTCTCCGCGGGCAGGACCGCGGGGAGGGCGCTCAGCGCCGCGAATCGGACGACGAACGGGGTGGCCGCGTCCGCCGCGAGCCTGGCGTGGAGCGCGCCGTCGGTGCCGAGGATCGCGAGCCCCTCCAGCGCGCGCGCGCGCCACATGGGCCTGGTGTCGGGGCGTGCGGCGAGCGCCTCGAGCACCGCGCCCGCGCCGGGCGGGAGCCCGCGCCAGTCGTCGGTCGAGACCGGCCGGTCGATCGCGCCGAGGAGCGGGAC
>JBAVTL010000380.1:0-4244 GCA_049696175.1 Anaeromyxobacteraceae bacterium | reverse complement strand
GGCGACGCGCGACACCGCCGCCGCCCGGGTCGCCTCCTCCGAGGCGAGCCACGCGATCGCCGCGAGGACCGTCGCCGACCACCGCGTGCGCGCCCCCTTCGCGGGGGTGGTCACCGCGAAGCTGAAGCAGGCGGGCGAGTCGGTGAGCGGGACGCCGCCCACGGCGCTCGTCTCGATCGTGGACACCGCCAGCCTCGAGGTGAGGCTTGACGTCTCTGAGGCGGCCGTGGACACGCTGCGCAAGGGGATGGCCGTCACCGGGACGGTCAGCCCGGCGGGGCAGCCGTTCGAGGCGAAGGTGAAGGCGATCGGCGCGGCCGTCGATCCGAAGAGCCGCACCGTCGAGGTGCTGCTGTCGATCTCTCCCTCGAAGGGCGGGAGCGGCGCCGCCCTCCGGTCCGGCGCGCTCGTGAGCGTCCAGCTCGCCTCGGCCGAGGCGCTCGCCGGCCCGTTCGTCCCTGCCAGGGCGGTCCAGGCGGCGGCGGGCGGAGCGTTCGTCTGGGTGATCCAGGAGGGCAAGCTCCAGCGCCGCGCCGTCCAGGGCGCGCCGCACGGTCCCGAGCTGTATCGCGTCGCCTCCGGCCTCACCGGCAAGGAGAGCGTCGTGGTGTCCGACGCGGCGTCCCTCCGCGACGGCGCGCCGGTCCGCGCCGTGAACTGATCGCCGCCTTCGCACCCGCCACACCCGTAGAAGGAATCGCCCGTGAGCCCGCTCCAGACCTTCATCCGCCGTCCAGTCTTCACCGCGGTCCTCGCGGTCGCGCTCGTCGTCTTCGGCTTCTTCTCCTACCCACGCATCGGCGTGGACAGCCTCCCGCCCATCGAGTTCCCGGTCGTCATCGTCACGACCATCTACCCGGGCGCCGATCCCGAGACGATGGAGCGCGACGTCTCCAAGAGGCTGGAGGAGCCGCTCTCGACGCTCTCCGGGCTCGACTCGGTCAGCTCGAAGAACACCGACAGCGTCTCGATCGTCGTCGCCCAGTTCCAGCTCGAGAAGCCGGTGGCCGAGGCCGCGCAGGAGGTCCGCGACAAGGTCTCCGCCGCGATCGGCAAGCTCCCGGTCCAGGCCGAGGCGCCGGTGGTCCAGAAGTTCGACCTCGGCGCGTCGCCGATCCTCACGCTCGCCCTGTCAGGCCGCCTGCCGATCCAGGAGCTGACCAGGCTCGCCGAGGACGTGGTGAAGCCGCAGCTCCAGCGGCAGGACGGCGTCGGGCAGGTGGACGTGATCGGCGGCCGCGAGCGCGAGATCCGCGTGGTCGTGGATCCGGAGCGGCTGCGCGCCCAGGGGCTCGCCATCTCCGACGTGGGGAGCGCGCTGCGCGGGCAGAACCTCGACGCGCCCGCGGGCCGGACGCTCGAGCCCGGGCTGGAGCGGATCGTCCGGCTCTCGACCCAGGTGCGCACCGCCGGCGAGGTCGGCGCCATCGTGCTGGCGAGCCCGGCCGGCGTGCCGGTGCACGTCCGCGACGTCGCGACGGTGCTGGACGGCCCTGCGGAGGCGCGCTCGGCGGCGACCTTCAACGGCTCGTCGACCGTCGCGTTCTCGGTCCAGAAGCAGTCGGGGGCGAACACGGTCGAGGTCGCGCACCGGCTGAAGGGTGCGCTGGCGGAGCTCGGGAAGCAGCTCCCTGACGGCGCCTCCCTGACGGTGGTGGACGACGGCTCCGCCTACATCGAGGCCTCGATCTCGGCGGTGAAGGAGGACCTGCTGATCGGCGCGATCCTCGCGGTGGTGATCGTGCTCGTCTTCCTGCGCAACTGGCGCTCCACGATCATCGCCGCGGTCGCGCTCCCGACCTCGGTGGTCGGGACCTTCGCCGCGATGCACGCGCTCGGCTTCACGTTCAACATGGTGACGATGCTGGCGCTCACCCTCTCGATCGGGCTCCTGATCGACGACGCCATCGTGGTGATCGAGAACATCGTCCGCCGGCTGGAGGAGGGGGCGAAGCCCTTCGAGGCCGCGCTGGAGGGGACGAAGGAGATCGCCCTCGCCGTGCTCGCGGTCACCCTCGCCCTCGTGGCCGTGTTCGTCCCCGTCGGCTTCATGCAGGGGATCATCGGCCGGATCTTCTACCAGTTCGCCGTCACCGTCGCGGTCGCGGTGCTCATCTCCTACGCGGTCTCGATGACGCTGACGCCGATGATGGCCGCCCGCCTGCTGAAGGACCACGACCACGCGAAGAGGCCGGGGCGCGTCTCCGCCGCGATCGAGCGGGGGCTGGAGCGGATCGAGGACGCGTACGCCAGGCTCCTCGACGCCCTCCTCCGCCACCGCGGCAGGGTGATGGGAGGGGCGGTCGCGGTGCTGGTCCTGACCGTGGCGCTGACGCCGCTGCTCAAGTTCACCTTCATGCCGAACGAGGACCGGAGCGCGCTCGAGATCGCGGTGAAGCTGCCCAACGGCGCGAACCTCGACCGTACGAGGAGCCAGCTCGCCGACCTGGAGCAGCAAGTCAGGCAGTGGCCCGAGGTGAAGGACGTGTTCGCCTCCGCTGGCGGCGGGACGCTGGCGAAGGTCAACGAGGGGTCGCTGCGCGTGAACCTCGTGCCGATCCGGGAGCGGGGGATCTCGCAGCAGGCGCTCCAGGCCAGGCTGCGCGGCGCGCTGGTGGTGCCGAGCGGGGTCACCCTCGCGATCTCGCAGGTCTCGTCCTCGCCGGGGGGCAACGCCGAGGTGCAGTTCAACCTGCGCGGCGCCGACTGGGGTGACCTGACGGCGGCGGCGGACCAGCTGACGGAGGCGATGAAGGCGAGGGGCGGCTTCGTGGACGTGAACACGAGCTACAGCGCCGGCATGCCGCAGCTCGACGTGCGGATCGACCGTGAGCGCGCCGGGACGCTCGGGGTGCAGGCGGCCTCCGCCGCCGGCGCGCTCCGCGCATGGATGGGTGGTGACGAGGTCACGCAGCTCCGCGACGGGGGCGAGTCGTACTCGGTCGTCCTCGCGCTCCCCGACTCGCTCCGGGCCGACCCCGCCGCGCTCCGAGGGCTCCAGATCCGGAGCGGCACCGGCCAGCTGGTGGAGCTCGGCAACGTCGCCATCCTGGAGAGCGGCAGCGGGCCCGCCCAGATCGACCGGCAGGCCAGGCAGCGCCAGATCACCGTCAACGCCAACCTGTCGAAGCTCTCGCTCGGCGAGGCCAACGGCTGGCTCGCCGCCTACGGCGAGTCCCGCCTCCCCGCGACCGTCCACTGGGAGTTCGGCGGCAGGGGCAAGGAGCTTGGGAAGACCGGGAGCGCCTTCGGGAGCGCCATCCTCCTCGGGTTCATCCTCGTCTTCCTGATCCTCGCGGCCCAGTTCGAGAGCGTCGTCGACCCGCTCGCGGTCATGGCCTCGCTGCCGTTCGCCGTCATCGGCGCGATCGGCGCCCTGCTCCTGACGGGGACCCAGATGTCCATGTTCGCCATGATCGGCATGATCATGCTCTTCGGCCTCGTCACGAAGAACGGCATCCTCCTCGTGGAGTTCGCCCGGCAGCAGAAGGAGGCGGGGCAGCCCACCTTCGACGCGCTGGTGCAGGCCGGGCGCGTGCGGCTCCGCCCCATCCTCATGACCACCGTCGCCATGATCGGCGGCATGATCCCCGCGGCGATCGCCACCGGCGTCGGCGCCGAGACCCGCGGGCCGATGGCCATCGTGATCATCGGCGGGCTCGTCACCTCCACCATGCTCACGCTGGGCGTCGTGCCGGTCGTCTACTCCCTGCTCGATTCGCTCCGGGCCCGCCTCCACCGCTGGCGGGAGCGCGACGAAGCGAGCCCCGCGCCGCGCCTCCCGGCGGCGACCGACCCCTAGCCAGCACGCACACACCCCTGGAGACGACCATGCGCACGCTCGCAGCCCTCTTCGTGTCCCTCGCCCTCGCGAGCCCCGCCCGCGCGGAGCGCTCCCTGACCCTCGGCGAGGCGCTCACGCTCGCGCGCGGGAACAACCGCGACCTCACCGCCGCCCGCGAGCGGATCGTGCAGGCCGACGCCGACGTGGCGCTCGCCCGCTCGAAGCTCATGCCCACCGTCGGCCTGAAGGGCAGCTACCTGCGGAACGAGAAGGAGGTCTCGCTCCCGCTCTTCGGGACAATGGTGACGCTGCAGCCGCTGGAGGTGCTCTCCGGGTCGGCGACCGTGACGGTCCCCCTCCTCGTGCCGCCGGCCTATCCCGGGATCGCCGCCGCGAGCCACGGCCGCGCGGCCTCCGCGGCGACCCTCGAGGCGACCGACGCGCAGGTGCTCCTCGCCGT
>JBAVTL010000379.1:0-3382 GCA_049696175.1 Anaeromyxobacteraceae bacterium | reverse complement strand
AGCAGGAAGTAGCCGTCGATCTCGGCGCGGTGGCGCTCGACGTGCTCGGACGGGACGCCTGCGCGCGCCGCCTGTCCGAGCCGCGCGACGATGGCCTCGCGGATCGCGTCGGCCTCCTCGATGCTGGTGCTCTCCTGGGCCGCGGCGGCGTCCTGGAAGGTCCGGTGCAGGCGGAAGAGGAGCGTCTCCAGGTCGTGCGCGAGGTAGAGGACGGGGAGGTGGTCGCGCTGGACGTGCGCGAAGACCACGTCGGCGCGGCTGGACAGGAGGAGCGTCGCCGACGTCGCGAGGACCGCCGCCACCAACACGACACCCGCGGGGGCGAGGAGCTTGTGCCTGTACTTGAGGCCGCGCAGGCGCATCGTCCTGGTGCCTTCCTCTCTGCTCAGCCCGCGAGCTCGACGTGGATGTTGGCGCGCTCGAGGAGCGCCTTGAACTCCGCCTTGGCCACCGCCTTCATCCACGCCTCCTTCGGCTCGACGACCTTCTTCTTCACGAGCTCGAGGAGCGCGTCGTTCAAGGTCGCCATCCCCGCGGAGCGGCCGGTCTGCATGATGGACGGGATCTGGAACGTCTTCCCCTCGCGGATGAGGTTGGCGACGCTGCCGATCCCCAGCAGCACCTCGAGCGCCGGCGCGCGGCCGCCGCCGATCCGCTTGCAGAGTGTCTGGGAGATGACCCCCTTGAGCGACTCGGAGAGCATCATCCGGATCTGCGCCTGGCGGTCGGCCGGGAACTGGTCGATGATCCGGTCCACCGTGGACGGGGCGGTGTTGGTGTGGAGCGTCCCGAAGACGAGGTGGCCGGTCTCCGCCGTCTCGATGGCGATGGCGATGGTCTCCAGATCGCGCAGCTCGCCCACGAGCACCACGTCAGGATCCTCGCGGAGCGCGGCCCGGAGCGCCGCCTTGAACGAGCCGGTGTGCACCCCCACCTCGCGCTGGTTGACGAGGCACCGCTTGTTCGGGTGCACGAACTCGATCGGATCCTCGATGGTGATGATGTGATCCGTGCGGTTCCGGTTGATGAAGTCGATCATCGCCGCGAGCGTGGTCGACTTCCCCGAGCCGGTCGGGCCGGTCACGAGGACCAGCCCCTTCGTGAGCCAGCAGAGCTCCATGACGGCCGGCGAGAGCCCCATCTTCTCGGCGGTCAGGATCTCGTTCGGGATCTGCCGCAGCACGGCGCCGATCCCCTTCCGGTCGGCGAAGACGTTGACGCGGAAGCGGGCAGCGGGCGTCTCGTGGGCGAAGTCGGTGTCCTTCCGCGAGTGCCACTCCTCCCGGTTCTTCTCCGGCGCGATGGCCCAGACCAGCTCCTTCAGCCGCTCCGCGCCGACCGGCCCGTAGTCCTCGACGGCCGCCATGTCGCCGTCCACCCGGAGCATCGGCGCCGAGTCGGAGGAGAGGTGGAGGTCGGAGGCGCGCCGCTCCAGCATCGCGGTGAGGAGCGCGTCGATGGCGCCGCGAGGGTCGGGCGGGTTGGGGATGGAGCCCTGGAGCGCGGCCGCCTGCGGCGGCGGCGCGCGGGGCGCGGTGGCAGGGGAGGGTGGCGGCGTGGAGGCGGGGCGGCGCGCGCCCGGGGGGCCGTCAGGGAAGACGTCGGGGGCGGCCGCGAGATCGACCTCCGCCCGCCGCGCGGCGGGGGTGATCGTGGCGCGGATCGTGCCGCCGCTCACCTCGATCCGGACGTCGAACGCCCCGAGCGGCCCGTCGTAGCCGAAGGTGGTCGCGCCCTGGCGAGGGAACCCGGCGCGCAGGTCGTCCGGGACGATCTCGGACAACGCCCCGGCGATCTGCGCGGCGGAGAGCGGCTGCCGGAGGAGAGGCTTCGGGCCGCGCGGCCCGTGGACCATCGCGCCCTGCCCGACGGAGAGCTCCAGGCGATCGGCCTTCTCGGCGACGAGGCGCTCGAGGAACGGATCGATCCGGGCCATGGCTACTCGCCGCCCAGGCTGACGCGGACGACGTGGCGCTTGTTGACCAGCACCAGGGTCGAGGCGTCGATCAGCCTGAAGAAGGGGGGCGCCTCGTTGAGGAAGTCGACGAGCCGGGAGCGCTGGGTGGGGCGCAGGAAGGTGACGAGGCCGCGCAGGGTGGTGCCGTCCTGGAGGAGCACCTCGACCTCGTGCTCGGTCGGGAGGGTCACCTCCTCGTCCACGTCGGCGTCGAGCGCCGGATCGAGCCGCACCGCCGAGATCGTCGAGCGGTTCAGGAAGGTCATCGCCTTCCCCGCCTCGTCGAACGCGGGGACGAAGTCGTCTCCGCCGTTGAGCAGATCCGACGGACGCTCGGGGCCGGTGTGGTCCGACGCGACCTCGGAGAGGTAGAGGGTCATGCGGCGCGCCGCGCCACCGGGGAGGATGATCTCGACCGGGATGCGACGCTTGGGAACGCGGAGATCGTCCATGGCCCCTCCGCCGCGCGGTGAGGAGCGCGGCCGGCGTCAGGATACCCTGTATCCCGCTCGCGTCTTGAGGGAGAATGGCGCCATCAACCCCTTGGAGAGTCCTCGATGAAGAGCCAGCGGTACGACGTGTACGGCGCCGTGGCAGGCGTCGGGCTTCCCCTGCTGGGCACCGCGATCGAGGCGCTGCGGACGACGGGGACCCTCGGCCCGTCCGCGCTGCTCGGCGCCGCCGCCACGCAGCCGCTCATCTGGATCATGGCGTCGGCCCCGTTCGTCCTCGCGGGGCTCGGCCTCCTGATCGTCCGGCAGACCTCCAGGCTCGGCGAGCAGGCGGGCGAGATCGTCCGCCTCGAGGCCGCGCGCCGCGACGCGCTCACGCGGACGGCGGGCGAGCTGATCCACGCGGCGCAGGGGCTCCTCGGGAACGTCAGCGCCTTCACCAGCACGACCGCCGAGACCGCCGCGTCGGTCCGCGAGACCACCGCGACGATGTCGCACCTCTCGCAGACCGCCACCGCCGCGGCGCTCACCGCCGAGACGGTGATCGGCCTCGCCGAGCAGGCGGAGCGGACCGCCGAGCGCGAGCTGAAGCAGGCGGAGGCGTCGGGCGCCGAGCTGGTCCAGCTGGCCGACGAGGTGCGCGGCCTCTCCGCCAAGATCGAGACGCTCAACGCCCGGATGCGCGACATCTTCGAGGTGTCCGGCGTGATGGCCTACGCCGCGGACCGCTCGCAGAAGCTGGCGGAGAGCGTGGCGCGCGAGGCGCAGCGGGCGGGGCCGGCCGCGCCGGGGCTGCGCGACCTGGCGGTCGAGATGAGCCGGTACGCCGACGAGAGCAAGCAGTCGGCGGCGCAGGTGAAGGGGAACCTCGCCGAGATGCACAAGGCCATGCTCTCCGCGATGTCGGCCGCAGAGGCTGGCGGCCAGCGCGCCGAGGCCGGCGCCCAGGTCGCGTAGCGGACCAGCGACACGA
>JBAVTL010000378.1:0-2955 GCA_049696175.1 Anaeromyxobacteraceae bacterium | reverse complement strand
CCGTCGCGGCGGTGGCGCGGCGGCTGGCGACGAGCGCGCGGACGCTCCAGCGCCGGCTGGGCGCCGATGGGACCTCCTTCGCGCGGCTCGTGGACGAGGCGCGACGGGAGCGCGCGCAGGCCTTCCTGCGCGCGGGCGACGTCTCGGTGGCGGAGGTGTCCTGGCTCGTCGGCTTCTCCGAGCAGAGCGCCTTCACCCGGGCCTTCCGGCGCTGGACCGGTCTGTCGCCGACGGAGTTCCGGCGGGGGCCCTGACCGGTCCCCCGGCGTTCGCGCCGCGGCGGCGCCGCTTGCCCGCGGGGCGGCGCTCTGGGACCATCGTCGCCATGAGAAGCCGCGTGAGCACCTCGGGCACGATGTTCCTGGCGCTGGCGCTCGCCCTCCCAGCCGCGGCGCGCGCGGAGGCGCCCGCGGGCGACGGCATCGCGCTCCACGCGGGCGACACGGTCCAGTTCGACCTCTCCGGGTTTCCTGCCCGCTACGAGGGCGCGGGGAAGGTCGCCTGCGAGGGCACGGTCATCAAGGCCACCGGCCTCGAGCCGGCGACGTGCGAGCGCAGCTACAGGTTCGAGGTGCCCTCCGACGGCTCGCGGATGACCTACGTCTTTCGAGCGACCGTGGGTGGACGCGAGCGCGCCATCGACCTCCCCTTGACGCGCCAGGCGCGCCCCATCGACTTCACCGCCCCGGCGGACGGATCGCTCGCTCCACCGGCGCCCGTCACGATCCCGGCGGAGGTGGCGGAGCGCGCCGCGCGAGCGGCCGCGAGGGCGCAGTGCGCCCAGTGCACCGGGGGCGAGTTCACGCTCGCGTCCTACGAGATCACGTCGCCGCCGGTGCCCGTCGACGGGAGCCCCTCGATCCGGCTCGGGATCAAGGCGACGGGCAAGCGCCCGGCGAAGTGAGCGTCAGCGCGCGACCGGCAGCCCCGCGAGCACCCCGGCGAGCGCCCTCGGCAGCGGGCTCACGACCTCCACGCGCCCCGCCCCGCCGGGCGGGTCGAACGAGAGCCGCCACGCGTGCAGGAAGTGGCGCTCCAGCCCGGCCAGCGCAGCGGCCTCGCCGCCGTAGAGCAGGTCCCCGGCCACCGGGTACCCCAGGTGCGCCAGGTGGGCGCGGATCTGGTGCATCACGCCGGTGACGATCCGGACGCGCAGGAGCGTGTGGCGCTCGAAGGCGCGCTCCACCTCCCAGTGGGTCTCGGCGGCGCGCGCCCTGGACGTCCCCTTGGCGCGCAGCCGCTCCTCCGCCTCCGCGTCGGGCACCGCCACGACGCGCCCTCCCCGCTGCGCGAGCGGCACCGTCGTGACCCCGCCGGCGCTGACGCGCCCGGCGACGAGGGCGAGGTACACCTTCTCCACGGCCTGATCGCGGAACTGCGCGCGGAGCAGGTCCCACGCCTCCGGATCCCGGGCGAAGAGGACGCAGCCGCTCGTCTCGAGGTCGAGCCGGTGGACGGCGCCCCCCTCGCGCGGCTCGGGCGCCGCCTCGGCGCACTCCGGGTAGCGCCCGGCGACGGCGTTGGCGAGCGTCCCGCCCTCGCCTGGCCGCAGCGCGTGGACGGCGATCCCGGCCTGCTTGTCGACGACTAGGCAGCGCTCCCCTTCCCAGAGGACCGTGAGCGGCATCTCTGGCTCGGGCAGCGGGACCCCTGCCGGCGCCTCGACGTCGATCTCCACCAGCGCCCCCGGCCGCACGGGGTCGCTGGCGCGAACGCGCTTCCCCTGGATGCGCACCTCGCCCAGCTGGAAGGCGCGCTTCACGAGCGCGCGCCCGAGGCCGAGCGCGTCGGCGAGGGCGCGATCGACCCGGCCGGTCGCGGTGAGTGGGAGGCGGATCTCTCGCTTCATGGCCCTCTCAATGGGCCGTCCTGCGCCCGAGCATCCTGACGATGCCGTAGTAGAGCTGCCGCTCCGTGTAGGTCCGCCGGTTGGCGGGGACGATGGCGCGGTACGAAGACGGGCGCTCGAGCCACATGCGCGCGCGGACGAGCCCGCGGTGGGAGAAGGGCGCGAGGATCTCATGCGGCGCCGCGGCGAGGTAGCGCTGCGTGAGGCCGTCGATCCGGCGCGCGTAGGCCGACTGGGGGAGCTGCTCGTGCCGGCGGCCGCGGTGCAGCGTGCCGTCGAAGCGCGTCGACGCGTGGTAGAGCTCGTGCAGCACGGTCCGGACACGCTCCTCCGCGGTCGAGTCCCTGAACCAGAGCGGACGGAGGGTGATCACGTAGAGGATCTCCCGTCCCTTCACCCGCACGGCCGGGCGGGCGCGGCCGCTCCCCACCGTCCGGCTCGACCCATGGGCGGGCCAGAGGGTCGCGCGGGAGCTCCGCCTGGCCTCGCCGGCGACCACCAGGACGCGTGAGGCGCGCACGTGCGCCAGCTCCGGCAGCCTGGCCGCCGCGTCGCGGATCAGCCTCTTCACCGCCAGTGTCACGTTGAGCCGCGCCGCCATCGCCCGGAAGGATGTACGACACGCGCCGCCATCACAAGAGCCGTCTCGTCCCGCGAGCATGCGTCCCTCCTACGGGCGCTTGCCGCTCCGAGAGGCGCGCCGCTAGGATGCGCATCGCATGAGCCTCCTCCTCTCGCTCGCCACGGTCGCCGCAGTCGTCGCGTTCTGGGTCCGGTACGAGCGCGAGCGTGAGCTCTCCGCCGCCACGATCAGCTCGCTGGAGGAGCGGCTCCGCCGCCTCACGATGCGGCTCGACGTCGCCGAGCACGACGCGGTCGCGGCGAGCGCCCACGCCGAGGTCGCCGAGAGCGTGCTCCTCGAGAAGGGCTACGCGGACGCGGACGACCTCGAGGCGGCCCGCCTCCGCCTCGTCGGCGAGGGCTCGGGCGGCGCCGCCCGCGGCCGCGAAGACGACCTGCACTGATGCATATCTCCAGGAGGCGCCCCTCCCTCCTGGTTAAATCCCCCTCTCCCTCACTGAGGGAGAGGGTCGGGGTGAGGGAGA
>JBAVTL010000377.1:0-1569 GCA_049696175.1 Anaeromyxobacteraceae bacterium | reverse complement strand
GGACTCGCAGCCGCCAACGAGGCCCGGGACGCGGCGACCGCCCTCTTCCGCAGCGGCCGCGCGACGTCGGTCGACGTGCTCGCCGCGGAGGCGGATCTCCAGCGCGCGGAGGCCGCGGTGATCGGAGCACTCGGCGACCTCGTGACGGCGCGCGCCAGAGCGGCACGGCTGGGGGCGGGTTAGGCGCGCGTAGGATGCGCCCCGCCAAGGCCGCCGGGACTCACGCCACGTAGCGCTTGTGCTCCACCTTGATGCACCTGTCCTGGACCACGAGGATCCCGGCCCTGGCCAGCGTCTCGGCCGCCGCGTCGTTCCGGATCCCGAGCTGGAACCAGACGGCCCGCGGCCTCTTGGCGAGGATGTCGTCCACGTGGCCGGGGATGTCGGTCGGCCGGCGGAAGACGTCGACGACGTCGACGTGCCCCGGGACGTCGGCGACCTTCCGATAGACCTTCTGGCCCAGGATCTCGGTGACGTCCGGGTAGTAGACGGGGACCGGGACGATCTCGACGCCGTGCTTCGCGAGGTACTCCGGGACCTCGTAGGCCGGCTGCTCGGGCTTGTCCGCGGTCTTGATGCCGATGACCGCCACGCGCTTCGCCGAGCGCACCAGCTCGCCGATCTTCGCGTCATCGGTGATGAGATTCTCTCGCCAGTCCGCCATCGGTCACCTCGCTGTGGTTCCACGTGGGAGCCGCGCGCCCCGATTCCGGTGCGTCGCGGGTACGCCACTATTTTGATCGTGATTCCCACCGCTTGCGACACCAATCCGGGTCGAGTGTCGGACCCCCATCGAAAATTGGACACTGGGCGGGCGCGCCCTACGATGGAACACGCGGTGCGGTCGATGCCGCATCGCAATCAAGGCGAGGTCTCGATGGCGGAGAAGAGAAGGTCCACGACGACGCAGGTCACCGAAGGCGCTGCGCAGGCGGTGCTCCGGAAGACCCCCGCACCCGAGCTCTCCTCCGAGGAGGAGAAGGTCATGCGTATGCGGCTCGGCGCAACGCCGCCGCGCACCGCGCGGCTCGAGCGGGCCGTCGTGGGCGACGAGGAGCTGGAGATCGAGCTCCGCGCCATGGAGATCGAGGCCTTCATGAAGTGGAAGGCCCACCTCGCGAGCCGCGCCGCGCCGAAGGCCCCCGCGCGCACGGCACCGTCCGTGAAGCCGGCCCACTCGCGGACCAAGGAGAAGATCGTCCGCGCCCTTCGCAAGCTCAACTAGGGGCCGTCCCTCCTCTAGGAACGACGCCGCGTCCGAGCCGGGCGCGGCGTCGTTCGTCTTTCCGCTACGCGGCCGGCCTCGCCGAGTGCGGCTCGTGGAGGGCGTGCAGCGGCCGGCGGCGCGGGGCGACTCCGTCCGTCTGGAAGAACGCGACCGCGCGCCTGAGCTCATCTGCGCCCCTCGCCAGCTCCTCGGCCGTCGCGGCCAGCTCCTCCGCGGACGCCGCGCTCTCCTGGACCCCCTCGCGGAGCTCCTGGATCGAGCGGCTCACGCGGTCGGCGCCGCGGGCCTCCTCGCCGGTCGCCGCGGCGATCTGATCGACCAGCTCGGCCGTGCGCTCCACC
>JBAVTL010000376.1:0-5306 GCA_049696175.1 Anaeromyxobacteraceae bacterium | reverse complement strand
CCCGCGCGCGGCTCGCCCGCTGGCTGCTGGGACGCGGCTTCGCCGGTCCGGTGGTCGCGCGGGTGGTCGGGGCGTTCGACGACACCGACGTGTGAGGTGATCCTCACCCCGGTTCCGGCTATCTTGCGGCCACCTATGCGTCGCCTCCTCGTCATCGCCACTCTCCTGCCGCTGCTCGCTTGCGGCTCCAAGCGCGTCTCTCTCACCGGCGAGATGCGCTACGGCAAGAGCGCCGAGGAGAACTACGACGCGGGGCTCGAGGAGGCGAAGGCGGAGCGCTGGGACGAGGCGTCCAAGCTCTTCGAGTACGTGAAGACCAAGTACCCGTTCTCGAAGCAGGCGGCGCTCGCGGACCTCCAGCTCGCCGACCTGAAGTTCCGGCAGGAGCTCTACGCGGAGGCCGCCGCTGGCTACCAGGCGTTCGGCCAGCTCCACCCGAACCACGAGCAGGCCGACTACGCGCGCTTCCGCGTCGGGCTCTCGCTCTTCAAGGACGCCCCGGGCGACTTCGTGCTCTTCCCACCTCCGCACGAGAAGGACCAGCGGACGCTGAACGAGGCGGTGAAGGCGCTGGAGGGCTTCCTCGCCGCCTGGCCGAAGTCGCAGTACGTCCCCGAGGCCCAGAAGACGCTCGCCGAGGCCCGCGGCCGGCTCGCCGAGCACGAGTGGTACGCGGCGAAGTTCTACGCTTCGCGCGGGAAGTGGCCCGGCGCCGCCGGACGGATCGAGACGCTGCTCGAGAAGTACCCGGGCACGCCTCGGGAGGTCGAGGCGATGTTCATGCTGGCGGACGCCTACCAGAGGATGGGTGAGCGCTTCCGCGCCCAGCAGGCGCTCCAGAAGCTCGTGGCGACGCACCCGGACGATCCGCGGCGCCCCGAGGCGGAGCGGCTCCTTGCGAAGCTCCGGTAGCCTGGATCTCCGCGCGCTCGGCGGCCTCGCCGCGGTCGTCCTCGCCTTGGCGCTCGCCGCCTGGCTCGCGAGGGGTGGCGCCGCCACGCTCCACGAGCGGCTGGAGAGCCCGGAGACGGCCATCCGGCGGGCGCTCGCGGCGACGCCCGGGGAGGATGTCTCGGGGGCTCGCGCGGACGGCGGCCTGAGGCTGGAGCGGCTCCGCTTCATCGACCCGGTGGTCAGGGCCGACGGGGCTCGCGCGGAGGTCGTCGCGGTGGCCGACGCCTACGGGACGGTCAAGTGGCGCGGCCTGCCGGTGCGGCTCACGTACCTCGGGCGCGAGCGGTTCACCATGGTTCGCTGCCAAGGCGCGGGCTGGTGCACGCAGGGACCGCGCCTCCCGCGCCTCGCCGCGCTCCTCGCGGTGCTCTCCCGCCGGGCCGACGCGCTCGACGGCGGTGACGCCGATGTGTACCGGGAGCTGATCGCCGACGACTACCGTGGCGCCGATGGCGGGAAGCCGGCGCTGCTGCGCCGCCTCGCCGCCGACCTCGGCGCTGCGCCCCGCGCGCGCTTCGTCCCGATCGCCTGGCAGGTCCGGATCGAGCGCGAGACGGCCCAGGTGGGTGAGGACTACGAGATCGGGGTCGGGGTCGGCCCGCTCCGCCGCCTGCGCGCCCGGCTCGACCTCCGTGAGGACGGCGGTCGCTGGCGGATCACCGGCGGGCTTTGACCCGGTGTAGACTCGAACGCAACACCGGAGGACGGCCGCCATGGATGACACGCTGAAAGAGGCTCTCGCGCTCGGGCGCAGCTACTTCAACAAGAAGGAGTACGGACCGGCCGAGCAGTACCTCACGGCGGTCGTCGAGCAGAACCAGTCGTTCGCCGACGTCTACAACATGCTCGGCGTCATCTACCACGGGCAGGGGCAGTACCAGAAGGCGCAGCGCGCCTTCGAGGCGTCGCTCCGCATCAACCCCAACTACACCGACGCGTCGCTGAACCTCGCCGTCACGTACAACGACACCGGCAAGTACCGCGAGGCGCAGGACGCCTACCGGCACGCGCTCGACCGCTCCGGTGCGTCCGCCGGCAAGCTCGATCGCTTCGTGCAGGGGAAGCTCGCCAACATGTACGCCGAGATCGCGGCGGTCTACCTCTCCTCCGGCCTCTACACGGAGGCGATCCACGAGTTCCGGAAGGCGCTCGAGCTGGGGCCGGGGTTCGTCGACATCCGGGCGCAGCTCGCCGGGGCGCTCCGGGACTCGGGAGAGCGCGAGGCCGGGATCCACGAGTACGAGGCGTGCGTGAAGGAGTCCCCGAACTACGTCCCGGCGCGGCTCAACCTCGGGCTCTCCTACTACGCCGCCGGGCGCAAGGACGAGGCCGTGAAGCAGTGGGAGGCGGTGCTGGCCATCTCTCCCGGCAACCGGAACGCCGAGATGTACATGAAGCTCACCGGCGCCGGCGCGCCGTAGCGAGGACGGCCTCTCACATGGAAGCGAAGGTCACGCCGCGGCTCACGACGTTGAGCCACGGCGCTGGTTGAGCCTGCAAGATCCGCCCGGCGGACCTGGCGCACGTGCTGCGCCACCTGAAACCCAGCGCGGACCCCCGAGCGCTCGTCGGCACCGAGACGAGCGACGACGCCGCGGTGTATCGAATCTCCGACACCGACGCGATCGTCGAGACGGTCGACTTCTTCACGCCGGTCGTGGACGACCCGTACTGGTTCGGGCGGATCGCGGCGGCCAACGCCTTCTCGGACGTATGGGCGATGGGGGGCCGGCCGCTGTTCGCGCTCAACCTCGTCTCCTGGCCGGTCGGGACGCTCCCGATGGATCAGCTAGGGGAGGTGCTGCGCGGCGGCGCCGACACGGCGGCGCTCGCCGGCGCGTCGATCCTGGGCGGCCACTCGATCGACGACCCTGAGCCCAAGTACGGCCTCGCCGTGACGGGGATCGTCCACCCTGACAGGATCCTGCGGAACGTCGGGGCGAAGCCCGGCGATCGGCTGCTCCTCACGAAGCCCCTGGGCACGGGCGTCGCCACGACCGCCATCAAGCGGGGGGTCGCGCCGCTCGACCTCGTGGAGCGGGTGGTCGCGCTGATGGCCACGCTCAACCGGGCCGCGGGCGAGCTCCTCGCCGCGAGCGGCAAGGTCCACGCCCTCACCGACGTCACCGGCTTCGGGCTCCTGGGCCACGGCTGGGAGATGGCCTCCGGCTCGGGCGTCACGTTCCGCCTCCGGGCCGGGGCGGTCCCCATCGTCGAAGGGGTCCGGGGGCTGGCGGAGCAGGGGATCTTCCCGGGCGGCTCGAAGGCCAACTTCGCGTGGGTGAAGCCCCACGTCCGCTTCGCCGACGAGGTCGAGGAGACGGTGCGCTTCCTCTTCGCCGACGCCCAGACCAACGGCGGCCTCCTCGCGGCCGTCGATCCCGGCGCGGCCGACGGGCTGCTCGCCGCGCTGAACGGCGCGGGGGTGGGCGCCGTCGAGATCGGCGACGTGCTCCCTGGCGATCCCTCGCGGATCGAGGTGGAGCCGTGACTCCCGCGCTCCCCGTCGTCGTCGCGCTCCTCGCGCTCATGCCCTCGGCGCCGCGCAAGGCGGCCGCGCCGGCGGGTCCGAAGGCCGCCGCCGCCCCCACCTTCGTCGCGGTGGTCGATCCCGGCCACGGCGGCGACCAGGACGGGGCCTACTCTCCGGCGGGGGATCGCGAGAAGGATCTCGTGCTCGAGATCTCCCGGAAGGTCGCGGCGAGGCTGCGCAACCTGGGGGCGCGCGTGGTCCTCACCAGGACCGGCGACATCGACGTCCCGCTCGTCAACCGCGCGACGATCGCCAACGCGCTGCGCGCAGACATCTTCGTCTCGATCCACCTGAACTCCATGCCGACCGCCGAGCAGCGGCGCGCGCGGAAGGGGATCGAGACCTACTTCCTCTCCGCCGACGCGACCGACGCGTCGGCCGCTGCCGTGGCCGCCCGTGAGAACGCCTCGCGCATGGCGGGCGAGGCGCTCGCCGATCAGGGGGACCCCGTCGGCTTCATCCTGCAGGACCTGGAGTCGGCGGCGGCGCTCACCGAGTCGTCGCGGCTCGCCTACTTCCTCCACGAGCGGCTCGTCCGGGGCACCGGGGCCGACGACGACGGGGTGAAGCAGGCGCCGTTCTACGTGCTCGCCGGTGCGCGCATGCCAGCGGTCCTCCTCGAGCTGGGCTTCCTGAGTCACCCCGCGGAGTCGCGCCGGCTGAAGGACCCGGAGTACCAGGAGCGGATCGCGGCGGCGGTCGCCGACGGGATCGCGGCCTGGCGCGCCGCCGACCGGCACGCGATGCGCTGAAGGTTCCCTCTCCCGCGCGGGCGTGCTACTTCCGCCGCCATGCGAAAGAGCGGACGCGGTGAAAGGGAGCTCCGGAAGATCGTCCTCGAGCCCGGCTTCAGCAAGCACGCGGAGGGGAGCTGCCTCGCGCGCTTCGGCGACACCCACGTGCTCTGCACGGCGTCGGTGGACGAGAAGGTCCCGCCCCACGTGAAGGGGACTGGCGCCGGCTGGGTGACGGCCGAGTACGGCATGCTCCCGCGCTCGACCCACGAGCGGATGGCCCGCGAGGCGGCGAAGGGGAAGCAGGGCGGCCGGACGCTCGAGATCCAGCGGCTCATCGGACGGGCGCTGCGCCAGGCGATCGACCTGCCGCTCCTCGGGCCGCGGACCATCACGCTCGACTGCGACGTCCTGCAGGCCGACGGCGGCACCCGCACCGCCGCCGTGACGGGGGGCTTCGTCGCGCTCTCGCTCGCCACCCGCAAGCTCATCGCCAACAAGGTGATCGCCAGGGACCCCATCCGGCGCAGCGTGGCCGCGGTGAGCGTCGGTGTCGTCGGCGGCGTCGTCTGTCTCGACCTCGACTACGACGAGGACTCGACCGCCGAGGTCGACATGAACGTGGTGGCGACGGGCGAGGGGACGCTGGTCGAGGTGCAGGGGACCGCGGAGGGGAAGCCCTTCCCGAAGGCCGATCTCGACAAGATGCTGGAGGTCGCGCTCGCGGGCATCGTCACGCTGAAGGCCGCGCAGGACCTCGCGATCAAGTAGGGGAGGGCAGGGCGATGGAGCTCCTCTTCGGCACCACCAACCCCGGGAAGCTGCGCGAGCTTCGGCGGCTCGTGGCGGGGCTGCCGGTCAGGGTCATCTCCCCGGACGAGCTCGGGCGCCCGCTGCCCGAGGTGGAGGAGGACGGCGCCACCTTCGAGGAGAACGCGGCGAAGAAGGCGGTGGAGTGGGCACGGTTCGCCGGCCTCCACGCCGTCGCCGACGACTCCGGGCTCTGCGTGGACGCGCTGGGGGGCGCGCCGGGCGTGCGCAGCGCGCGCTGGTCGGAGGAGGCCCGTCCCGGCGGGCTCCCGCGC
>JBAVTL010000375.1:0-2373 GCA_049696175.1 Anaeromyxobacteraceae bacterium | reverse complement strand
GCCGAGCCCAGCCGCCGCCGCCCAACGCCTGGGGCCCGCGAGCGCGCGTCCCTGGAGTGGGCGCCGCTCCAGCTTCCCCCAGGCCTCCTCGGCGCCCGTCAGCTCCTTCCACCAGGAGTGGATCACGACCGCGTCGTAGAAGAAGGAGAGCGGGACGATGAGCAGCGCGTGCAGCAGCCAGCGCAGGTCCTGCGGCGCGCGATCGAGGAGGGTCGCGTAGACCGCGACCGCGTAGAAGAACCCGAGCCCCAGCCACGCGAGCAGGTCGAGCGGGCCCCGCAGCACGATCCACCGCTCGGAGGCCGCGACGGGGAGCAGCACCAGCAGGATCACCTGGAGGATAGGCACGACGGCCATCGACGCGAAGTTGAGCGGCAGGTAGAGCGAGAAGGGCCAGCGCGCGCGGTGGAAGAAGAGGTCGGGGTAGCGGAAGGCGACCTTGAGGTAGCTGCGCACCCAGCGGACCCGCTGGCGCCAGAGCGCGCCGAGCGTCGCCGGGCACTCGGCCAGGACCTTCGGCTCGGGGTCGAAGACGATGCGCTTCCCGTGACGGTGGAGCCGGAACGTGATCTCCAGGTCCTCCCCCCAGATCCGCTCGAAGCCGCCGATCTCCGCGAGCACGCTCCGCCGGATCGCGCCGAGGTTCCCCGAGATGATCGGGAGGGAGCCGATGATCGAGAGCGCGCGCCGGACGAAGCCGGTCCCGATGTGGGTCGTGACGACCATCAGCTTCTGCAGCGCCGTGCCGGGTCGCAGCGGCGCGTCGTTGCCGCAGACCGCGTCCACGCGCGGGTCGCCGAACCAGCGGACCGTCAGCGGGATCGTGTCCGGGAGGAAGACCGAGTCGGCGTCGGTGTAGAGCACCACCTCGCCGGTGGCGGCGGCGATCCCGGCGTTGAGCGCGCTCGCCTTGCCGCCGTTCTCCTGGCGGATGAGCCGGATCCGGCCGGCATCGGCCAGGTCCCGGACCACCTCGGAGGTGCGATCCCTGGAGCCGTCGTCCACGACGATGACCTCGAGGTCCGGCCAGTCGGAGGCGAGGATCGACTGCACCGCGTCGCGGAGCGTCCGCTCCTCGTCGAACGCGGGCACCACGACCGAGACGCGGCCGCGGAAGGGCGCGATCCGCGCGAGCGTCCGCCGCTTCCAGAGCTCGTAAGCGACGGTGAGCGGGAGGTAGACGACCCCCTGGATCCCGAGGAGCAGGACGGCCAGCCCGAACGCGGCGAAGATCCCGTGGAGGAGCGTCATCGGACCAGGTTCAGCGTCCTGAAGGCCATGGCGAACGAGGCGCCGATCTGCATGCCGCGGTGCGCGGCGCGCCCGCGGACCACCTCGGGGTCCATGTACGTGCGGTGCTCCTGGCTCCGATGATAGGCCACCGCCTTCAGGTGGTCGTCGATGTAGCTCGTGATGTCCACGAAGTAGTTGGGGACGAACTCCTTCGCCGTCGAGACGTCCTCGTAGCAGAGGACCGTCGGCACGCCCCGCGCGGCCTCGCGCGTGGCCGCGTGCACGGCGCGGTGGTCGCCGTGCACGTCCACGTCGGTGTGCGTGAGGACCAGCGTTGCGCCGACCGCCTTGATCTTCTCCTCGATGGCCGCTCGCATGGCGGGGATCCGCTCGGCGAGGCCGGTGTCGGGGAAGTCCAGGATCCAGTACTCGTCGAGGCCGATGAACCCGGTCGCGCGCTCCGCCTCGCGCGGGCGGCGCTCGGGGTCGCCCCCCTTCTCGCCGCGGGTCATCGTGAGGCCGTGGACCCTCGCGCCCGAGTCCTTGAGCTTCATCAGGAACCCCGCGGTGCCGAGCTCGATGTCGTCTGGGTGGGCGCCGATCACGAGGACCGACTGGCCGACGAACTCGGGCGCCCGCTGCTCGCGCCTCACGGCCGCCAGGAAGGCCACGCCGACGCCGAGGAAGAGGATCACCTCGGAGGCCGCCTCCACCAGCCGCTGGTCCACCCAGCGCGCGAGCGGCACCTTGGCGAGGTGCAGGAGCAGGTTGAGCAGGACGAAGCTCGGGACGACGAACCACGCGAAGGCCCGGAGCGCGGGACGGCGCCTGAGCCCCCTGCGCATGCGCCAGGGGACCAGGAGGACGATCGGCAGGAGCGCCGCGTACGCGAAGAGCTCCAGCCCGTCGCCCAGCGACTCGATCGGGAGCGCCGCCGCCGACTTGCGCAGCGTCGCGTCGAGCTCGGCCGCCTCCGCGTCGAGCGGCGCGAGCCGGAGAGCCGTCGCCACCTCCTCGCGCGCCGAGCCGAAGCGGCCGAGCGCGACCTGGATGCGGGCCAGCATGACGTGGTGGCGGGGGCTCTCGGGCTCCAGCCCGCTCGCCCGCTCGTAGGCCCCCAGGGCCGCGTCGAAGTCGCCC